>JAGPFT010000015.1 GCA_018056405.1 Anaerolineae bacterium | reverse complement strand
CCCCTGTCAGGCGAAGCCCACCAGGCGTACGCCACGGGGCGACAGGTGTGAATCTGAACGGCGAGGCTGCCAAGAGGATCGGGGCCTTTGGCCAGGGGCTCTGCCCAGTGGCCGCCGCCGATGCCGACCAGGTTGACCAGGCTGAACGCCTCACGATCCTGACCCTGGCGGACGATGACGGCTACTCGATCGCGCGAAGGCAACGAGCGCGTCTCGATCCCGTCAATGCTGAGAGCGCTGGCCCGTTCGCCGGTCGCGTCGCCAGTGCCGGCCGAAAGCACTTCTTCGTAACGCACCAGAAAATCGTAGTAGTGTCGCATGACATCCTGCAAAGCCTCGTCCATCACGCCAAAACGCGGGAAATAGGGATCGGCCAGCATCGCCCGCGACTCGCCTAGCTCCAGGTGGAATCCACCGCTGGCGAAAACGATGGCGTCCGCCAGGCGAACGTTGTGGCTGTGATCGGGATGAAGATAGGCGGCGAGGATCACGGGCTTTCCACCGCTCTGCCGCTGCGCGTGGGCGATGAGGCGATGCAGGTCCATGAAATCGCGGTAGGGTTCCCAAACCTCGATGTACACGGCCTCCTGGTTGGCGGCGGCGACGGTATCCACCGGCCAGTTGCCCACTGCGTTGAAGATCACCGCTCCAGATTCGCCGCGCCATTCCTGCACCAGAGCAGCCGTCTGGTTGACAAAGGCGGGAAAGACAGCGGCCAGATCGACCCGCTGTCCTGCCCTATTGCGGGCGACCTTCGGCGCACCGTACTGGTCAATGTGGATTCCGTCGAAATCCGTGCGCTCCAACACACGGGCGAATTCGCGTAGCAAATGCTCATTCCACGGCGAGCCGGGGGTAGGGTCCATGATGTAGAGAAGGCCATCGCCAAACTCAAATGGCTGACCGGTGGGCTGGAACAGCGCCCAGTCGGGATGCTCCCGGTAGAAAGGCGGCGACGCGCCGTAGATCGCCGTATAGGGCATGGCGGCGATGTGGTGAGCGTGGGCAGCGGCAATCAGCCGCTCCACCGTGCCCATCGCCAGGCGTCGCCCCAGCAGATCGGTGTATTCTCCAGCGGGCGGAAGCAGGGCCTCATGCCGGTACTGCCAGTCATAGAACTGCAGGCCGTTGATGTGGTAGCGCGCCAGCCAGTCCATCGTCGCTTGGGCGTCATCTCGGCCAGGGCCAAATTCGCTCAGGAAGCCATAGCGTGGCGCTTGCGTCCAGCGCTCTAACACGTCGAAGGCCGTCGAGGCGTTGGCCACGGTCCTGTCACCGTCGAACAGGCGCACCGTCAGGCCGTAACCGCGCGGTGCCTGGGGAGGAGGAGTCCAGGTCAGAACAGCGGATCCGTCCTCAATGATCACCTCAAGCACGGCCACCGTCTGGGTCAGGTGGGTGATCGTCGCCTCAGCACGCGCCTCACCCCTGGCGGTGATGAGGAACGTTGCAGGCTCGCCGGGACGATAGAACGCCTTGTCCGGCGCAATGGCGACGGTTGCGTTTGCTTGCATGAAGGCTCTCCCTCCGCTGAGAATCAGGGCCACAATCCCCAGTGGCACTGCCATTGCCGCGCACTTCATCCCTTGAGCGCCCCCGCAGTGATTCCTTTCACGAAGTAGCGCTGAAAGAAGATGAAGAGCAGGATGGTCGGCACGACCGCCGTGAGCGAAGCGGCAAACACCAGGCCCCAGTCGCTAGCGTGCTGCCCGCGGAAATTGGCGATGGCAATGGGCAGGGTGCGCTTCTCCAGATCGGTCAGCACCGTGAGCGCCCAGATATATTCGTCCCATGCGCCCAGAAAGGAGAACACGGCAACAGTGCTCAGCGCTGGCTTGGCCAGCGGCACCATGATGCGCACGAAGATGGTGAAATGGTTGGCCCCGTCTATCAGAGCGGATTCCTCTAGCTCGCGGGGGAGCGTCTCGAAGAAGCCGCGCAGGAGGAACGTGTTGAACGCCATGGCCCCGGCTGAGTAGACGAGCACAAGGCCGGGCAGGCTGTTGAGCAGCCCGAGCCGCTTGGCGAGGATGAATTGCGGGATAATCAGCATCATGGTGGGGACCATCATCATGGCCAGGACGGAGTAGTAGATCACGTTCTTGCCGCGAAAGTCGAAGCGGGCAAATGAGTAGGCCATCATTGCGGTCAGGGTCGTGACCAGTATGGAGGTAGCCACCGCCACCCCGAGGCTGTTGAAGAAGGCCTGGCCGAAGTTGCGGCTGGAGAAGGCTGCCCTGAAGTTATCCAGCGTGGGGTTTTCCGGGATGAACTTCGGCGGGAACTCCGGGGTATAGGCGTTAGGCTTGAAAGCAGTCGAGGCCATGTAAACCATGGGAGCCATGGCCACGACCGTGCCCAGGCACAGGATGATCAGGATCGTGATCTGGAATCCACGCTGTGAACGAGCGCTCGCAAAGGCCAAGGGGACGCCCCTCCTCAATACTCGACGCGGTGGCTGAATAGCCTCATCTGGAGGCCGCTCAGAGACACGATAATGGCAGCCAGGATGTAGCTGATCGCTGCGCCGTAGCCAAACCACAAGCGGCCAAAGGCCCGGTCATACATATAGCTGAGGACAACCTCTGTGCGGTGCAACGGGCCGCCCCCTGTGATCAAGAGCACTGAGATGAACGCCTGGAAACCGCCGATGGTGAGGGCAATCATGATGAACAGGGTGGTCTGGCGAATCAGAGGGAAAGTCACAAACCGGAAGCGCCGCCACTCTCCCGCGCCATCAATGGCCGCCGCCTCATATAGCTCCACTGGAATACCCTGCAGAGCCGCCAGGAAGATCACCATGGCCCAGCCCACGCCTTTCCAGATGCCGAGCGCGTAGATGATGATCCACGCGGTGCTGGGCTGGCTCATCCATGCGACTGGCTTTGAGATGACTCCCAGAATCTCAACCAGCACGTAGTTGACCAGCCCGCCGGGATGGGAGACGAATAGGAACTGAAACAGGAAGCTCACCACCACCCAGGAGGTGACGACTGGCACGTAGTAGATGGCGCGGAACAGGCGCTGGCCGAAGAAGACCCGGTCAATGAGCACCGCCAGCGCCAGGCCCAGGAGCATCTGCCCGCTGACAGTGACCACGGTGTAGCGCGCCGTGTTCTTCAGCGCCACCCAGAAGTACTTGTCGTGGAGCACCCGATCGTAGTTTTGCAGACCCACGAATTCACTTGTCTGCCCGGGTATCACCTTCCAGTCAAAGAAACTGATGTAGAACTCGTAGCCCAGGGGATAGAGCATCCACAGCACATAGAGAACCACACCGGGAAGCAGGAACAGGTAGGGAACATACCAGCGGCAGTGCAGGTTCGAGTGCATCATTCTTGCCTCAGTACAGCCCTGGAATCATGTCTTGAAGAACGTAGGGGCAGACTTGGCCGAAAGCTGGCCCAAGAATGCCCCTACCACTCCTCGATCGTCAATATCTACTCGGCGAGCAGGGCGTCAATCTCCTCCGCGGCATCATCCAGCGCTTCTTGTGCCGATGCCTCGCCACGCAAGATCAACTGGCCCGCTTCGGTCAACACTTCCTCCATCTGCGTCCAGGCAGGGTGCGGCGTGCGGGCCTGGGCGGTCTCAAGCTGCTCCAGGAAGGTCCCATAGTAGGGGTGATTCTGGAAGTAGTCTGTCTCGACCAGCGCGCTGAGCACCGTTAGCTGACCTACTTCGGACATCTTCAACTGGTATTCCTCGCTCTGGGTGAAGCGCAGGAACTCGAGGGCGGCCTCGGTCTCAGCACCCTTGAACACAGCGATGTTCTCGCCGCCGACCACCGAGATCGAGCCGCCAGCCCCGGCGGGCATCAGCGCCGTGTGGACTTCAAAGTCCGGGTACTGCGCTTCGGCCATGGGGAACCACCAGGGGCCTTCAAGCACAGAGGCGAAGACATCGGTAAAGAAGCCCTCGGTGCCCAGCCCGCCGCCCAGGAAGGACGGCGAGAAGCAGCCGCTGTTCACCATCTCGGCCAGGAATTCGTAGGCGGCCACGGTCGCTTCGCTGTTGAGGTACCCGGATGCGGTCGTGATCTCAGGATCGGTGATGCTGCCCCCCATACTCCACACCCAGGGCAGCACGGCCCAGCCATAGGTCCCACCGTCGCTGAACACGTACTTGTCCTCGCCCAGCGCCTTGATGGGGTCGCATTGAGCCTTCAGCTCGTCAATCGTGGCGGGCGGGCCTTCAATGCCAGCCGCTTCGTACAGGTTCGCGTTCCACCAGAAGATGCGCGTGTTCGTGTCAAGCGGCAGACCGTAATAGTGTCCGTCCAACAAGTTGGTGGACAGCGGGCCTGGAAAGACCCGGTCGGCCAGTTCCTGGAAGTCCGGCATAACCTCGTCCAGCGCTTCGAGCACGCCCAGTTTGGCGAATTCGGGTGACCAGATGATGTCGAGGCGAGCCAGGTCCGGCCCTTCCCCACCGGCCAGAGAGGTCAGCATCGTCTGCCGGAATTCATCATAGGGGAAGGGGATTGACTTCACCTTGATGTCGGGGTGTGCCGCCTCGAACATCGGGATCAGGGTGTTCACTAGCATCTCGTTCTCCGGCGACACTTCATTGTAGGTATGCCAGAACTCGATGGTCACCGGTTCCTGCCTCGCTTGCGTTATCCCGATGGGTAGCGCCAGCGCGAGGATCAACACCACGATCAGAAGCCTGTGTTTCATTTTGCTTTCCTCTTCATAGTCTCAACAAACGGCGGAGCGGCATAGTTTCAGCGGATGAGTCGAGAGCAGCTTGATGGCACCTCCTTACCATGACCCTACTTCCTTCAGATGGTGAACTAAGTTGAGCGAAAAAAGAGAAGAGACGCCCCCCACTCAGGCTAGTTCGGGCATGCTGAAAATCCTGCCCAACACCAGGCTGGCCGCGCCACGCGCCCATGTGTCGTCGCTCAGCGATTCAACACGGATCACGACATCCTCGGCCAGTGGTCCAAACATGTGTTCTTGTGCCGCCTCGCGCATAGGCGCAAGCAGGAAATCGCCCGCGCGCAGACCCTCCCCGCTGATCAGGATCAGCGCTGGATTGAGCAGGTTAACGGCGCTGGCTATCGCGCAGCCAAGAACCCGCCCTCCCTCAGCGAGTACATCGCGCGCGATGCTGTCGCCCGCCTGGGCCGCCGCCACCAGAGCCTCAGGTGTCGCCACGTCCAGGCCCCGCAGACGGGCGCGATGCAAGAGCCAGGGTTCGGCCACAAACGTCTCGAGGCACCCGCGATTGCCGCAGCCACACACAAAACCAGCGGGGTCAACGACCATGTGGCCGAACTCCCCGCCGCCGCCGCGCGTGCCACGATAGACCTGGCCGTTGGCGACGATACCCATACCCACCCCGCGGCCAATGGTGACGACCAGGAAGTCACGTACCTGCCGCCCCAGCCCGTAAAGCTGTTCCACCCGTGTCAGGGTATTGACGTTGTTGTCCAGATGGACGATGCAGTCAAGTTCCTCTTCGAGCAGCTTGGCGAAAGGAACCTCCCGCCAGCCGTTGTGAGGCGAAATCCGGCACAGTCCGGCCTGGGAATCGATGATCCCTGCCAGCCCGACCCCTACCCCCAGAAGACGATTGCGCCTGACGTCCGCTGCATCCAGCAACTCCCGCACACCCTCAGCCAGCAGGCGCGAGACGGCCTGCGGCGTGCGATCTGCCAATAGTACGGTGCGCTTGGTGATAATCTCTGCATTGAGATCGGTCAGGGCCAGCGTCGCGTGCTCCTCGGCGAGCTTAATGCCCACCACACAGGCACCCTGCGTGTTAAGGGCGAGGAGGATCGGGCGCCTACCGCCACGCGAAGCTCCTTCCTGCTTGGCTACTACCAGGCCGTCTTCGATCAGCTCCGCGGTCAGTCCTGTCACCGCTGCCGGACTGAGACCCGTCAGTTCGGCGATGTCGGTACGCGCGATGGCCCCATGTGAGCGGATCACATTGAGTATCGCGGCGCGGTTGATTGTCTTGAGGAGCTGTCGCCTGGCCATACTTCATTCACTGAAGAAAGAATGTTTTCTTTGCATAGACTACTGCCATTCCGAGGACATGTCAAGACAGTTGGGCCGTATTCGTGGCAGCCTTCAGTAGATCAGACCCCGATCAGACCCAGAGAAGGGACTGGGGTGGCATGGGTCACTTCTCTCACCCCTGTGTACACGTAGTGAGGACACTCTGCAGGGGGAGCAGGATAGATTCTGTGCGCGGCTGGGAGTTATAGAACTACTACCGAGGGCACCGATGGGTAAAAAAGTACCAACCCCGCACGCCGGCGACGGCCTTGGGGTTGGCTGAGCATCTCTTTTCTGTTCGCGATATTCTTCTCTCAGCGGTGTTTCCCCCTGGCGGTTGGAGATAATCTCCCGTCTCCACCGAGATCTTGGCCTTGCACCAATCACTTTCATGGAGAATATGCTATGCACACTCAGACGCGCAGATTGGCCTTACAGCTTCGCAATCCTTTCAAGCTTTCGTATGGCACGACTACAGTGCGCGAGAACGTCCTTTTCCAGGTCAGCGATGGCGTGCATGTGGGGGTGGGTGAGGCGGCAGTCGTCCCCTATTATGGTGAAACGCCTGAGCGAGTCATTCAGCACCTCTCCGATCCGGCGCTGGAAGGGGCGCTGGGCGGCGATCCCCTGTTGCTGGGCGATGCTCTTGACCGCCTGCCAGCCAACATGTCTCCGGCGGCGCGAGCGGCAGTGGACATTGCCCTGCACGATCTTTGGGGAAAGCATCTAGGTCACCCGCTGTACCGCCTGTGGGGCCTCAACCCGGCGCGCATTCCCACCAGTTCGTTCACTGTGGCCATGGCGGACGATGAGGCCGAATACCGCAGACAGGTGCGTGAGGCGCACAGTTATGGCCTGATCAAGCTCAAACTTGGGAGCGGCGACTGGCAGGCTGATCTTCACTATGTGCAGATAGCCCGCCAGGAGACGCGCGCGCGGCTGTGCGTGGACGCGAATGGGGGCTGGTCTGCGGACGAGGCTGCGGCCATCATACCTGTCCTGACCGAGCAGGAGATTGCCTTCATCGAGCAGCCCGTCGCGCGCGACGACCTGGCTGGATGGCGCGCTCTGCACGACTTTCTCCCGGCCAACCGACCGCCGCTGATCGCCGATGAATCCGTGCAGGGCGTGGAGAGCGTACTGCCGTTGGCTGGCCTGGTGGATGGCATCAACATCAAGCTGGCGAAGTGTGGCGGTTTACGCCCTGCCATGCAGATGATACAACTGGCGCGGGCGTGCGGCATGAAGGTGCTGATCGGGTGCATGATCGAGAGTTCAGTGGCCGTCGCGGCGGCAGCTCACCTGGCTTCGCTGGCTGACTACGCCGACCTGGACGGTAACCTGTTGGTGACCAACGACCCCTATCGGGGCATCACCATGCACGAGGGGCGAATCACTCTGACGGAGCTGGCAGGCCTGGGGGTCGTGCCCGCGCCCCTGTGAGTTGGCGGGCGGTCAGCAGAGTGGCTAGTATATCAGGGCGGAAATAGGTGCGCGGTTCGGCCTGATTGACCCCTATCCCCCCGCCCCCTTTCCCCGCCAGCGGAGAAAGGGGGAGCAAGCTCAAGTCCCTCCCTGCTGGCGGGGAGGGATTTAGGGTGGGGTAAACCATCGAACGGCTCCTGGTGGACTTCCGCCAACGTGCACTAGTCGCGATCTCCGATGGCCTCGCGCAGCACCCCGCCCGCCGCGGCAATCCTCGCGCGAGCCACTTCTGGGCCGATCCCAAGCAGCGCCATGACAATCGCCGTCTTGATCTCGCCCCCTGCCTGGGCCAGCAGCCGGTCAGCCTCCTCGCTGCTCACCCCGGAGATCTCGGCCACGATGCGCCGGGCGCGCTGCATCAACTTCTGATTGGTCACTCGCATGTCAACCATCAGGTTCTGGTAGACCTTGCCCAGCCGGATCATCGAGGCCGTGCTGAGCATGTTCAGAATCAGCTTCTGCGCCGTGCCCGCCTTGAGGCGAGTCGATCCGGCGATGACTTCGGGTCCCACCAGGGCCACGATCAAGATCGTGGCCAGGTCCAGCATGGGCGCTGGCTCGTTGCAGGTGATCGCCACCGTAGCTGCCCCGGCAGTGTTGGCGGCTTCCAGCGCGCCGAGGACGTAGGGGGTTTGTCCGCTGGCGGCGATGCCAACCACCACGTCGCGCTCGCTCACGTTGCGGGCCACCATTTCCGCATATCCCGCCGCGCGATCATCCTCGGCACCCTCGACGGCGTGGGTCAGCGCCAGCGGGCCGCCCGCGATGATGCCCTGCACCATGTCGGGATCGGTGTTGAAGGTTGGCACGCATTCAACGGCATCGAGAACGCCCAGTCGCCCGCTGGTGCCCGCCCCGACGTAGAGCAGGCGTCCGCCTCGCTGCAGATGCTCCACGATGGTATCCACCGCCTGGGCGATGGCTGGCAGGACGCGCCGCACCGCGCCGGGCACTGTCGCATCCTCATCGTTCATCACCTCAAGGATGGCCAGCGTGTCGAGACGGTCAATGTTCACCGTTCGCTCACTGCGCTTTTCGGTCAGCATGCGGCGTGCTCCATTCCAGGTGGCATTCCCTGAGCTAGTCCGTGCACCACGTGCGACGGACAAGTTCGGCGTAGTTCCGTCCAGGCGTGATCTGTCCCAGGACCGATCCGTGTCGTGCGCCGGTCAGCGCCGGATGGGTGCCCGGACGAGCGTGCCAGGTCTCATGGGCCAGCAGGGCGAAGAGGAGCGCCTCTTTGTTGTCGCTGTCCAGGCCGATGTCCTCGCTGAGCAAGACCGGGATCGGGTGCAGGCGCTCGCGCAGCATCCGCACCAACGTGGGATTGCGCGCGCCGCCACCCGCCAGGATCACTTCGCCAATTGGCGCGGGGGCGAAGCGGCGATAGGCATCGGCGACGCTGGCGGCGGTCAGGGCGGTGAGCGTCGCCACAAGGGACGCATCGTCCAGGCCGCGCGCGCGGCCTTCGCGCACCAGTTTCTCGCCCATGACCGCGCCGAAGACCTCGCGTCCCGTCGTCTTGGGCGGTCGCCGCTCGAAGTAGGGGTGGGCCAGCAGCGTGGCCAGCCACGCCTCATCCACCTGGCCGCGCGCGCCCAGTGCCCCGTCGCGGTCGTAGGGCTGTGCCCCGTCGCTGAGCAGCGTCACGGCCACGTCAATCAAGGCGTTGCTGGGGCCGGTGTCGAAGGCCAGCGGCGCAGAATCGGAATCGGAGAGTGGGGGCAGGAAGGTCACGTTGCCGATCCCGCCGAGATTCTGGGCGGCGCGCCAGTGAGCCGGATGGCGCAGCAGCAGCCAGTCGAAGTAGCTGGCCAGTGGCGCTCCCTGTCCTCCCGCGGCCACATCGCGCGTGCGGAAGTTGCTCACGGTGGTGATGCCCGTGCGCTCGGCGATCACCGTGGCCTCGCTGATCTGCAGGGTGGCGCTCACCTGGCCGTCCGCCCGAACCATATGCCAGACGTTCTGACCGTGTGAGGCGATCAAATCCACCTCGCTACTGGTCAGACTCGCCTCCTCGACGACTCGCAGCGCGGCGCGGGCGAACAGCTCTCCCAGGTCGAAATTGAGCTGGCACAATACGTCCACACTGCTGTGTTCCGGCAGACAGGCGCTCAGGATGCGCTGCTGGAAGCCCTGCGGGAACGGGTAGGTGATCGCGTGGCGGATGCGCGCCTGGATGTGGGGCGGCGCGCCCGTGATCTCACACAATGCCGCGTCAATGCCGTCCGCCGAGGTGCCGGACATCAGGCCAACGATGATCATAGGTCTTCTACCGCCTTCACTAGGGCATCATGAACGGCACGCCGGAACGCTTCGATGCCCGGCTTGGCGCGTCCCGGATAGACTCGATTGGTCAGGCAGGCCACGACCAGCGCCCGCTCCGGATCAATCCAGAGCGAGGTGCCAGTGAACCCTGTGTGGCCATAGGAATCGGGGCTGAACAGGTCACCGGCGGGCGCGTCGGCGGGCGCTTTGAGCATCCAGCCCAGGCCGCGCCGTATCTCGCCGGTACGCGCCTGCTCGCGGGTAGCAGCGCGCCGCAAGGCAGGCGCGATTGCCAGGCGCGGATCAGCCACCAGCCATGCCTGCCCCAGCGCCGCGACATCGCGCGCCGCCCCGAACAGCCCCGCGTGCCCGGCCACTCCACCCGCACCGCAGGCGTTCTCATCGTGGACTTCGCCCCAGCAGCGCCGCCCGCGCCAGCCGGGATCGTCTTCGGTGGGGGCAATCATCGCCCGGCTGCGCTCGTGCTGGAGCGGGTTGAAGGTCACCGATTCGAGAGCCAGCGGTTCGAGGGCGCGCGCCGCGATCGCGGCGTCCAGGGTGCCCGGCGTTCCGTGCAGGCGGCTGGTCGCTTCGCCCAGCAGCATCAGGCCCAGGTCGCTGTAGCGCACTGTTCCGTCACCCGGCTGGCCGACGAAGGGGGAGTGGCACAGAACGTGCAGCACGCGCTCCCAGCGCGCCTCCCGCCCCAGCAGATCGGGTTCGTCCGGCGGCGGAGGCGGCGGCCCGGCGGCCTCGTACAGAGCGCGCCAGGGGGCCAGCCCTGACGTATGGGTGAGCAGGTGGCGGAAGGTCACGCGCGCCGGGTCGGCGACCTGGCCGCGCGCTTCATCTGGAATGGGAAGCATCGCCTTGCTGTGCGGGTCCTGCCCGCCGTCCAACGGGCGCGGGCCGGATGCACCGAATTCAGGCACGACGCTCACCAGCGGATCGTCCAGCCGCACCCGCCCCTCGCTGACCAGCGTCAGAAAGGCGGTTGTCGTGAACAGCTTGCTGACCGACGCCAGGTCGAACAACGTGTCCGGCTGAGCGGGGTAGGAAGCCGTTTCTGGATCAACCCAACCCCACGCGCCGTTGAAGAGCACAACGCCGTGGTGAATGACCGTCAGCGCGATGGTCGGGAATGTCTCTCCCAGGTGCGCCTCGACGACTCGTACAAGCGCGTCGTAGGCGTTGGCGGATAGAGCGTTGATGGCCTGGCTGGGTGCTGTAGCGTCGAGCGTGGGCATGGAGGTCTAGTTCCTAATGGCGTAGTGGGCTGGGCGGCAGATTCTCCCGCCGCTGCCTGTGACAGTCTCGCGCGCTCATCGCAGGCGTTTCATGCGCGGATCGAGCACGTCGCGCAGGCCGTCCCCCAGCAGATTGAAGCCGAGCACGCCCAGCATGATGGCCAGGCCCGGATAGATCATCAGCCAGGGGGCGATCTCGGATATTCCCTGGCTCTCGCTCAACATCACCCCCCACGACGGTTCCGGCGGCTGGATGCCCAGCCCCAGGAAGCTGAGGCCCGCTTCGGTCAGCAGCGACCACGACAGGGCGAGGCTGACCTGGACAATCAACGGGGCAAGGGTGTTGGGCAGCACGTGAAAGAACACAATGCGTCTGTGGCGCATCCCCACACAGCGCGCCGCCGTGATGAACTCCATCTCCTTGACCGACAAGACCGGGCCGCGCGCCACGCGCGCGAAAATGGGCGTGTAGACGACGGCAATGGCGATGATCGTCTTGTTCAGCCCCCGGCCCAGGATGACCACGACCAACAGCGCCAGAAGGATGGCCGGGAAGGCGAAGAATACATCCATGATGCGCATCATGACGTTGTCGAACGTGCCGCCGATATAAGCTGATGTGATGCCGATCAGGGTGCCCAGGGTGCCGGAGATCGCCACGCAGAAGAAGGCCACATAGAGCGAGTTGGTGGAGCCTTTGATCAAACGGCTCAGCAAATCGCGCCCGAACATATCGGTGCCCAGGTAATACTGTGAGCTGGGGCCTTGCAGCCGGTCTACGCGGTGCTGTTCGGTGGGCGGATAGGGCGTGATCTGGAGCAGGCCCAGCAGAGCCACGGTGACGTAGAACGCGACAATGACCAGGCCCAACGCCCCGCTCCGGCTACGCAGCAGGCGTCGCAGCACGGAAGGCTCTTTGGTGAGTTCGCCTACAGGCTCACTTCTTGCTGACATAGGAAATCCGGGGGTCAATGACAGCATAGAGCAAATCAACCAGCATGTTGATCACCACGAAGTTGAACGCGATGAACAAGGTTGCACCCTGGATGAGCGCATAATCGCGCTGGGAGATGGCGTTGAGCGTCAGCCGCCCGATGCCCGGCAGGGCAAAAATCTTCTCGACAATCACCGCGCCGCCCAGCAGATAGCCCAATTCCACGCCGGCCAGCGTGACGATAGGGATCAGGGCATTGCGCACCGCATGGCCGAAGATGACTGCGCGTGGCCGCAACCCCTTGCCGTGCGCGGTGCGAATGTAGTCCTGGTCCAGCACTTCGAGCATGGCCGAGCGCGTGGTGCGCATGACCGATGCCGAGAACGCGAAGCCCAGGGTGAGCGCCGGGAAGATGATCTGCCCCAGGTTCTTGAGCGGGTCCTCGGTGAATTCCGTGTAGTTGCCAGAATTGGGCAGGATGCCAAAGTACACGGAGAGTACATAGATCAGCAGGGTGCCGATCAGGAAGTTGGGTGCGGCCAGGCCAGTCAGCGCGAACAGCCGCCCGAACAGGTCAATCATCGAGTTGTGCCGCACGGCGGATAGCGTGCCGATAGAAATGCCGACGGTCAGGGCAATGAACAACGACAACAGGGCCAGTTCGAGCGTGACAGGGAACCGCTCCAGGATCAGCGTCAGGACGGGCTTGCCATGCCGGACGGAATAGCCCAGATCACCCTGCAGCACCCGGCCTATCCACGAGAAATATTGCTCGACCACCGGCTTATCGAGGCCAAAGTACGCTTCAAGCGAGGCCCGTTGCGTCGCCGTCAGCATCCCGGCTTCGGTGCCGAGCATGGTCGTAATCGCATCGCCGGGCACGAGCCGGATGGCGATGAAGACAAGCAGTGATATGCCAAACAGCGTGGGTATCACTGCCACAAGTCGCTGGGCCAGATAGCGAAACATCCTCTCCTCTTGAGGGTGCGGCGGGGCATAGACCTGGCAGGCCTATGCCCCGTGCTGCTTCTGAAGTTACTCTTGCCCGGCGTTAACGGTTGAGTTTGACCTGGCTCAAGTAGTAGATCGAGCCAGTAGGAGTGGGTATGAAGTCGGTGACGTAGGCCTGCTGCCCGGTGTAGGTATAACCGGTATACAGCCAGACCCAGGGCGACATCTCGGCCAGGTGCCTCTGGAATTCCGCGAAGATCTCGTAGCGCGCGACCGGGTCTGTCTCGACCTGCCCTTCTTTCATCAGCCTGTCGAGCGTATCGTCAATGTAGCCCGCCACGTTGTTGAATTGCGCATCGCGTTGCCAGTAGCGAGAGTACATAGGATACGGATCAGGCCGCCCGCCATTCAGCGCGATGGCAGCCACAAAGTCAGCGGCCAGCCAGCGGTCTATGTAGGTGCCGAACTCCAGCGATTCGATCTCCACAGTGATGTTGATAGCCTTGAGCTGTTCTTGAATGACCTGCGCTTCTGGCAGCGCAGTGGGCGGCTCAGACGCTGAGGCGATCACCGGCAGGGTGAAGCCCTCTTCCAGGCCCGCCTGCTTCATCAGTTCGCGCGCCCGTTCAAGATCCTGCTCATAGCAGAACAGCTCGTCCAGCGGAACGGCCCAGGCCGGCATGGTCAGCGGCCCGGTGACCTGGCCCTCACCCAGGGCGGCTACGTCCACGACTTCCTGACGGTCAATGGCGCAGGAAATAGCCTGGCGCACTTCGAGCTTGTCCAGCGGCTCGACCACGGCGCGCAGTTGTAGCACGTGGTAGGAGATCTCCGGCGCGCGGTTGATGGTGATGGTCGCGTCGCCAACCGGCAGCGTGGCGATCAGCGGGTCGTTGAACATGACGAAGTCCACTTCACCGGCGCGCAGGGCCGCCATGATCGTCGCTTCGTCGGGGATGATCCGGATTTCGATCCCATCCACGAACGGGCCATCGCCCCAGTAGTTCGGGTTGGCTTTCAGGATGGTCTTCTCTTCCGGCTGCCAGCTTTCGAGCATGAAGGGGCCGGTGCCGACTACATCGGCGGTGGGATCGCCGTTGGCGATGACTTCCGACGACAGGATCGCCGTATTGATGCTACTCAGCGCGGCAACCAGCGGCACATCCGGCAGTGTCAGGTTGAGCACTACGGTATAGTCGTCCGGCGCTTCCATAGACTCGATGGACAGCAGGTTCGTCCGCGTGGCCGAGCCGGTTGCCTCGTCGAGGATGCGCGTGAGCGAGGCGATCACGTCTTCCGCGGTGAAGGCTGACCCGTCGTGGAAGGTCACGCCCTGGCGCAGGTTGAGCGTGAGTTGCCGCCCATCTTCAGAGAACGCCCAGCTTTCGGCCAGGGCTGGGACAAGGTTGAGATTCTCGTCGGCCTGGATGAGCGGTTCATAGATCAGCTCAAGCAGGCGCAGCGACGCGAACGCCGTCTGCGTGTGGGGGTCTAGACCGGTTGCATCCACAGCACGGGCCATGATCAGAGTGTTGTCGCCTTGCGCGGCAGCGGGCACCGCGACGCCAATCCCCATAACCATGACGGCCAGGACGAGCATAAGTCGGGCAATTCTGGACAGTGACATTGGCGTTTTACCTTTCGAAACTCACAGAGTTAAAACTATCAGAATGGTTGGGCGGTTTCAGGTTGGCGATGCACCTCCTTGGGGCCGCGTTCTAGGGCGCGCTAGCGAGCAGTTTTCGAAAGAGCAGTTCGGTCACGCCGGGCACTACATAATCCGGGATGGCGCCAATCTGAGCATAGCCCTGGCGCTGGTAGAACCGCTGGGCGTCCACATTGAAATCGGACACAAGCAGCAGCATATCCTTCGTCGAGCGGGCTGCGAGCTGCTCGGCGTGGGCCAGCAGACCCGTGCCGATCCCCAGCCCAGCATACGCCTCGTTAACGACCAGCAGGCGAAGATAGGCGCTGCGTCCAAACCCGCCTGTGGGCATCACCCAGGCTAATCCACATGCCCGGCCAGGCGTGCCTTCGGTATCACATACCAACAACGTGTCCGCCTGCCGGAGCGCCTGCTCCAGAGCAG
>JAGPFT010000452.1 GCA_018056405.1 Anaerolineae bacterium | reverse complement strand
CCGCTCGTCGGCGATCCAGTCCACATATTTCTTGGCGATGTCAGCGGACTCCTGCATGTCCGTCGTGGTCAGCGTCGCGCCCCAGCTCTTGGGGTAGACCACATCCGCGTCCCTAAAGCCGGCGTCGAAGTCGTCGCGCACCTCGAAACTGCCGCCGGACTTGCGCGCATTCTCGCGGGCCAAATCCTCGATCTCCGGCATCAGCTTGAACTCCGGTGGGCGCGTCAGGCGCACATTCATGCCAAAGCGCGTCGCCAACGTGATCATGCTCTGCGGCACCGAGAGCGGCTTCTGGTAGCTGGACGCATAGGCCCACGACATATTGAGCGTTTTGCCGCGCACGTCGCGCCCGAAATGCTCGAAGATGGTCATCATGTCGGCCAGCGCCTGGAAGGGGTGGTACCAGTCGCACTGCATGTTGAGCACGGGCGCGCGGCTGTATTGGGCCACGTCGCGGATGTACTGGTTGCCCACGCCCCAATCCACCTGGCGGATGGCGATGCCGTCGCAATAACGCCCGATGATTTCGCCGATTTCCTTGGCCGTGTCGCCGTGTGCGATCTGCGTCGTGCGGCTCTCGATGAACTGCGCGTGCCCGCCAAGCTGAGCCATGCCCGCCTCGAAGCTGACGCGCGTGCGCGTGCTGGTGAAGAAGAACAACATCGCCAGCACCTTGTCGCGCAGCAACGCGTGCGGCTCGCCCAGGGCGCGCCTGCGCTTGAGGTCGAAGGCGACCTCGAAGATGGTGTTGACCTCGTCGTCCGTCCATTCGTCGGGCGTGATCATGTCCCGCCCCATCAGGTGCGTCTGCATGTTTATGATCCTCGTTTTGTCACTTGAGTAGCGCAGGCAAAAGCGTATAGAACTCGGTGGCGCGCACCACATCTTCAAGCGGCACCTGATCCAGGGCGCCGTGCGCCGTTCGTTCATCGCCCGCCGCAAAGCCGATAGAGGGAATGCCCGCTTTCCCGGTCCAGTAAATGCCGTTGGTCGAAAAGTCCCACTTCCCCGCCGGAGTGGTCTGGCCCCAGAGCAACCGGCACGCTTCAAGGCCCGCCTGCACCAAGGGGTGATCCTCGCCAATGGCCCATGCGGGGAAGTACTTCTCGACCGGATACTGATAGCCGGTGTAGCTGGGCGTGTCGTAGTTCATAATTTCCACGTGAATGTCGTCAGCATGTTCTGGGGGGATGAGCGCCTGAACCTGGGCGACCGCCAGTTCTTTGCTCTCACCAAAGGTCAGACGCCGATCAATGAAGACCGTGCATTCGTCGGGCACGGCGTTGATGGACGGCGTCCGGCATTCGATCTTGCTGGCGGTGATACGCCCCTGGCCGAGGAACGGGTCGGTGTGGAGCTGGTCGTTCAGGTCCCGCACGCCAGCGATGACCGGCAGCATCTTGTAAATCGCATTGTCGCCCAGTTGATTCGACGCGGCGTGGATTGACCGGCCCTTGGCCACAACTTCAAGCTCGACGCGCCCCTTGTGGCCGCGATACACTTGCATGCGGGTCGGCTCGCCAATGACCACAAAATCGGGCCTGACCCCCTCGACCTCTACCAGGACATTCGGGGCGATACCATCGCAGTCTTCTTCCATGTTTCCGAAATAGTAGAGGGTATACCCCTCCAGAAGGCCCAGGTCGCGCGCCAGGGCCATGCCGTAGATCATGCCGGGCGTGGATTGTTTCTCGTCCCCTGCGCCTCGCGCGTAGAAAATCCCATCCTCGATTTTTCCCTGGAACGGGTCCCATCCCCACGCAGATGGATCGCTGACATCAACCGTGTCAATATGGCTGTCGTAGAGGAGGATGCGCGGTCCGTTTCCGATCCTGCCCAGGACATTTCCCATCCGGTCGAAGCGTACCTCGTCAAAGTACAGGCGCTCCATCTCCTCCGCAACGCGCAAGCCCACGTCGCGTATCTGTCCCATCACGCTTGGAATAGCTACTATCTCACGGAAAAAGCTCAAGATTGCGTCGCGCTGTTCGGCAACACGAGACCTGATCGACTCTGCTAGCGCAGAATCACTTACTGCTGGCATTTCATCCTCTCCATTTCTTGCTGCCACTCATCCTACACGCCTTAACGGTTCCCAGAGAGCCATCGGCACTCCCAACGCCTTACACGCAGACAGGCAGCCCAGCGATACGCTCACCGCTGAACACTGTTGTGCTCGGCAGGCTCGCCAACGCAGCCTGTTCTTGGCCACTAAGGTAGCCTGTTTTCCCTCTTTGGACAAATACCATGCGAGGCCAGGGGGTGAGGTCAACAGAGCGATCCTCTCCCCTGTGAGGGTGCCAACTTCATAACACGCTCTAGGCGAACGGCGGCGTGAATGGCTTCCCCGGCAAGAACCGCCCGCGCCCTGGCGTCCCAAAGAACTGCCCATCGCTCACCAGCACCTCACCCCGGCTGAGCACCGTCCGCACCTGCCCCTTGACCGTCACGCCTTCATACGGCGTGTAGCGCGCCACTGTGTGCATAGCCTCGGCGCGTAGGGTCACTTCTGGCTGCGGGTCATAGATCAGCAGGTCGGCATCGCTGCCGGGCAGGATAGCCCCCTTCTGCGGGGACAGCCCGAAGATGCGCGCCGGGTCAGCGGCCATCAGGCGAGCCAGCGCGGTCAGCGGCAGCGCCTCGGCGGGGCGTTCCTCCGCTTGCGGCAGATGCACGCCGAAGGTGTACGTCAGCGCGAAGGAGGTCTCCAGCCCCGGCAGACCGCCCGGCGTCCGCGTGAACTCGCGGAATTCCTGCTTCTGGGCCAGCGAATAGTCGCAGTGATCAGTCGAGACGGCGCTCAGCGTCCGCCAAACGTCGCTCAGCTTGACCATGCGCGCGCGGGGGCGCAGCGGCGGCTGGAGAATGAAGTGCTCGGCGTTCGGCCCGGCATAGCGGCTGTCGTCCAGCCAGAAGTACTGCGGGCACGTCTCGCAGTAGACCGGCGGACAGTTGCCGGCGTCGTGCGCCTTCCTGACCTGGGACACGGAGTCGGCGGTCGAGCAGTGCACGATGTAGACGGCTTTTCCGGCGACCTTCGCCAGATGCATCACCCGCCGGATCGCTTCTACTTCGGCTTCAGGCGGGCGGCTATGCCCGTGAAACGCCCAGGACGTGCGCCCCGCCGCAACCAACCGCGCGGTTGCGTCGGTCACCAGGGCGTCGTTCTCGCAGTGCACCAGCGCGATCATGTCGTCCGGCATGGCGCGCAGCGTGTGCAGCAGCACGGCGTCGTCGGCGTAGTAATTGGGGCGGTAGGTCGTGTAGAGCTTGATGCTCGGCACGCCCAGGTCGCGCAGCGCCTCCAGCCACTGCCGCGCCTCAGCCGGGTCGTGCGGCAGGTCGGTGACCATCATGTGCAGGCCGTA
>JAGPFT010000451.1 GCA_018056405.1 Anaerolineae bacterium | reverse complement strand
GAACGATCTCACCGATGCGCTGGCCGTCGCCCTGGGTGACCTGGGGCTGAAGAAGGGCGACCGTGTGGCCCTGATCCTGCCTAACTGCGCGCAGTTCGTGATAGCCTTCTACGCTACGCTCAAAGCGGGCGGCGTTGTGGTGGCGGTCAACCCGACGTTTCCTCCCGTCAAAATGGCTGAGCAGTTGGCCGACAGCGGCGCGACCTTCGCCATCACGCTGACCTTGTTCTACGAGAATCTGAAGGAGATTCAGGCGCAGACGAAGGTCCAGCACGTCATCGCTACCGGCATCAAGGAGTATCTGCCGCCCTCGGCGCGTGCTCTGTTTACCCTGGCCAAAGAAAAGAAAGAAGGGCACCGCATCAGCAAGCGCCCCGAAGACCACTGGCTGCAAGACCTGTTGGCTCGCTACGCGGGCCAGCGGCCCACTGCGGACGTGCAGGGCGACGATATTTGCATCTTCCAATATACCGGTGGCACCACAGGGGTTCCAAAGGCGGCAATGTCAACCCACAATGCGTTGGTCGCCAACACGGTGCAGTGCCGGGCATGGCTGGCTCGCCAGGGTGTGCAAGAGAGTTTCCTGGCGGCCATCCCCCTGTTTCACGTGTTTGGCATGGTGGCGATGATGAGTTTCGCCGTGTCGCTGGGAGCCGCCATGATCATGGTGCCCGACCCGCGCGACATCACCGACATGGTGCAGAAGATTGACCGCTACCGCCCGACGCTGTTCATGGGCGTACCCGCTCTCTACAACGGGATCAACCGTCATCCAGGGATCATCGCCGGCAAGTATGACCTGTCGTCTCTCTACGCCTGTGTCAGCGGATCGGCTCCGCTCCCGCCCGCGACCAAACGGCGCTTCGAAGAGCTTTCCGGGGGTGTGCTCCTGGAAGGATTCGGCATGAGCGAAGCGCCTACTGCTTCTCATGTGAACCCTGTGCGCGGAGAAAATCGCACCGGCTCTATCGGCCTGCCGCTTCCCGATATGGAGGTGCGCATTGTTGACCTGGACGAAGGCACTACCGATGTGCCAGTGGGGGAAGTGGGTGAGCTGATCATACACGGCCCGCAACTGATGCGCGGCTACTATGGAATGCCCACTGAGACGGCCAACGCGCTGCGCCCCGATGCTGACGGGAAGCTCTGGCTCTACACAGGCGACATTGGGCGCATGGACGAGGACGGCTACTTCTACATCGTAGATCGCAAGAAGGACCTGGCGCTGATCGGCGGCTTCAACGTCTACCCGCGCCTGGTCGAAGATGTACTCATGGAGCATCCCGCCGTGCAAGAGGTGGGCGTGGCAGCCATCCCCCACCCCGACCCCCAAAAGGTTGGCCAGGAAGCCCTGAAAGCCTGGGTCGTTGTCAAGCAGGGGCAGACGGTGACGGACCAGGAACTGATCGCCTTCGCCAGCGAAAAACTGGCCCGCTATGAGGTTCCCACTCGTTTCGCGTTCGTGGACGAACTGCCGCGCACGATCGTCGGCAAGATTCTGCGGCGGGAACTGGCGCGCATGGAATTGGAGGCCCGTGAGCAGCAGGAAAAGGCCGGCCCGGCTGAGTAATAGCGCTACCTTTCGCTTTCCTACAACGAGGAAAGGGGCGGGCCAGGCGCGGCGAGGCTGGGGACGAGGTCTATGCCGTCGCGTCCAGCGAGTCGCTGACAACTTTTGCATGCCCCCTCGTTGGGGGTCCACGAACGACTTGTTGCGAGGGGAGTTTAGGAATGCTCGCCAGAGGCCTCCCCCCTCAGTCCCCCCTCCAGCCGAGCTAGAGGGGGGACGATCGGGCAGGCGGTTTGTTGTGCGCTCAGGGCCATTGCATCAAATGTGTGCGTTGTTCTATCTCACCCCCTGGCCTCGCTACGCTCGTCTTGTCCTCTCTCTGCCGGCGGCCTGAGGGAGCAGTGAGGCACGTTAGCGCCGAACGGGGATGAGGTAAACCAGGGCGCAGCAGAGCAACGTCCCCACCGACAGGTTCTTGCCACGCAATATTCCCTGCAAACAGACCCTTTGGTATCGCCTGGTGTGGGCAACTCACTGATTGGCACATAGCTCCATTTTTGTTACAATGAAGTTGACTGTGCTCTGCGCTACCTGTGCCGTCAAGATCACCGCGACACAGACCACATGGGTGCACAGTCGCCAAGAATTCTATTTAGCCCAAAGGAGTGTTCCAATGTCCAAACGTCTCATCGCATTGTTAGTAGCTGCCGTCCTGGTGATTGGCCTGGTGCCGGCCGCCAGTGCCCAGGAGGAAGAAGTGTGGTGCGGCACCGATCAGCCGGTCAGCATCACCTGGATCGCCGGCACCGTCGGTAACGAATACGAGACCGCGGTCGCGCTGGCTGAGAAGTACATGGCCGAGGCTTGCCCCAACGTAACGGTCAAGGTGGTTGAGCGTCCGACGAGCACCACCGAGACCATCGCCCAATATCAGCAGTTCTTTGAGGGCCAGAGCAGCGAAATTGATGTCTACCAGCTTGACGTGTTCTATCCAGCCATGTTCAAGGAGCATCTGGCGGACATTAGCGAGTATGCGACCGACGAGTTCCTGGGGCAATTCTTCCCCGCTGTGTTGGAAGCCTATACGGTTGAGGGTCGTTTGGTCGGCCTGCCCTGGTTCGCTGGCGGTGGAATGCTCTTCTACCGTGCAGACCTGTTGGACAAGTACGGCCTAGCCGTGCCGCAGACCTGGGATGAGCTGGCGGCTGCCGCCAAGACCATCCAGGATGGCGAGCGCGCCGAGGGCAACGCTGCGTTCTGGGGCTTCGTCTTCCAGGGCAAGGCCTACGAGGGCCTGACCTGCGACGCGCTGGAATGGCAGGTGTCCTACGGCGGAGGCCGTATCCTCAGCCCTGAGGGCGTCATCGAGGTCAACGATCCGGCCACGATTGAGATCTTCGACAAGATCGCAAGCTGGGTCGGCGACATCGTGCCACCCGAAGTGCTGAACTTCGAGGAAGAGGACGCCCGTGCCGTCTGGCAGGCGGGCAACGCCGCCTTCATGCGCAACTGGGCTTATGCCTACCCCCTGGGTCAGGCCGAGGACAGCCCCATCCGCGACAAGTTCGAGGTAGCGCCGCTGCCCGGCAAAGAACCTGGCATGAGCGCTGCGACACTGGGTGGCTGGGGCATTGGTGTGTCCCGCTATTCCCAGAACATCGAAGCTGCGTCCGCGTTCGCCATCTGGGTGACTTCCTACGATCAGCTTGTGGACTTCCACCTGGCTCGCGGCGAGCAGCCGGTCATGCCGGCGCTCTACGAGGATGCCGAACTGCTTGAGGCGCTGCCTTATCTGGCCTCGATGGGCAACGTGCTCGAATCCGCCATCGCGCGGCCCGCTGTCGCTGGCGCCCAGTACAATGCG
>JAGPFT010000449.1 GCA_018056405.1 Anaerolineae bacterium | reverse complement strand
TCTCTGCTGCATCTGCACGGCTTTCTTCACATTGCCAGTACCGTACGCCGCTTCGCCGCCAATCCCGCGCTGGCGATCACCTTCGTCGTTCAATCCCTCCTTCTGGGAGAATAGGAAAACCCTGGGCGCGGCATTTTTGTTCTTGCCAAACGCAGTGTCTTGGGCTATACTGTGGGCCAGTTGAGCCATGCGGGCGTGGTTCAGTGGTAGAACGTCTCCTTGCCAAGGAGAAGGTCACGGGTTCGAATCCCGTCGCCCGCTCAACACAAGCCGCCACCTGAAGGTCTCTCAGGGTGGCGGCTATTGTTGCTTGAGGGTGCCACAATGCCGCTGTAGCGCAGAACAGCGGGCGAGCGCCAACGGGTCGGGCGCGCCGCTCAGGGGGCCGCGCTCACCTCGCGCAACCAGGCCAGTGCTTCCGGGTTCTTGCCCCAGGTCGTCTGCGCATCAAAGGCATAATGAACCGCTTCGTCCTCGTCACCGATGCCCACGAACGGAGGCAAGTGCCTGGGCAGCGGTTTCTTGCCCGTCAAGTAGTCCGGGACAAACCGGTTCGACCCGATGGCTCGCCTCAACTGCGCCGTAGCTGTCTTGGTCGGCCCCTGCTGCTCGAACGTGGCCAGGGCGCGTGTGTACAACAGGGCAGCCGTTGGTTCATTATACCTGCCCAACAGGGCAGCAAGCTCGTCGTAGCGATGCAATTCGAGCAGGAGGTTGGCCAGGATGTAGCGAATGCCCTGGTTATCATTGGGGTTCAGGCGCAGCATATCCTGGTAGTGGGCCGCCGCCTCTTCGCGCTGTCCCAGCCGATAGAGGCAGTTCGCCAGGCCGGTGCGCGCCCGCATATAGGGGCGGGTTTCAAAGATGCTCCAGAAGTGACCGGCGTTTTGCTCAAAGAACTCCTTGCCCAGGGCGCGCTCCCCGGCGGCCACAGCTTCCTCGTACCACAGCCTGGCCTCGTTGGGAGTCTTGGTCGCCTCCTCCGCGAGCAGGACGTAAGCGTCCGCGCAGTCTTTCGAGACCTTCAACGCCTTGCGCGCCAGACGAATGCGGCGGGCACCTTGAGCATCCCACGCCTGGTACATGATGTCCTGGGCCTGTTCCAGCGGCGTGCTGGCCGGCGCGCTCGGCGGCTGGCCAGACGCCATCAGCTTTTCCATGAAGGCGTTTACCTCGTCAATGTTGGCGAACTCCTGCTGGCTCAGCAGGCGGTTCAGGTCGGACATCATCTTCTCAGGCGAGTGGTAGTCAGGCGGCGCTTCCGGCGTCCCTGACGCGCGCCGGTGCCGTACGGGGGGCTTTTTGTGCAAGCGTTTGTGGGCCATTGCCGCCTCATTTCTAAAACTAGATCAAGGTGATGCATGATCGAGCACCGGTCTATCGTACAGCATCAACAAGGCTACCCCTGTATCGGGTCCACGAACAACCTGTGCCAGGGGAGGTCAGGACTACTCGCTGAACGCCTTCTCCCTCCATCCCCCCTCCAGCCGAGCTTTCAGGGGCGGACAGGCGTTGAGATCGGCTTATAGTCTGAGGCAGGTCTTCGCTTTACCTCACCCCCGGCCTCGCTGCGCTCGGCTTGCCCCCTCTCCACATCGTGGAGAGGGGGCGGCGAGGCGCATCAGCGCCGAGCGGGGGTGAGGCTAAGTAGTGCGACTACACTACCTGACAGGTTTTGCACGCCCCCCCCAACAATTTGTTCGTGGACCCCCTGTGTCTTATGGAGAACGCAATCAAAAGTGGCCGGAGGTAGGGGCGTATTGCAATACGCCCCTACGAAAACCAGACCATTTCTGATTGTCTCATCCATTATCGTACAGTAGAAGTGACTGGCATCCAAGCAAAACGGCAGCAAGCGCAGCAGCACACGGGCGCAAACAAGGAGTCGCGTGGCACCCATCCAGCACGGGAGGGGCGTTTGTTTGTGGTGCCGGGCAAAGGAGTCTGTGTGCTTCCCTCCGCGCCCTACCCGCCGCCGTTCACCTCGACGGCCAGGCAGGTGTTGGTCGTCAGCACGCCGGGGATGGTCTGCACCTGAGCGGCGATGACCGTGCCCATCGCCTCCAGGTCGCCCGCCTCAATGATGGCAATGGCGTCGAACTCGCCGAAAGTCATCTCTGCCGTGCGCACGGCCTTGACCCGGTGCAGGTGACGAACGACCGACGTGACCTCGCCAGTGCGTACTTTGATCAGCACATACGCTTTCACGGGACTACTCTCCTTGACCGCGCGGACGCAGATAGATAAACCAGTACACGAGCGCCACCAGCACTCCTCCACCGATGATGTTGCCGAGGGTCACTGGCAGCAGGTTGTCAACCAGGAAACCGCGCACCGTCAGGCCGGACAGATTGAAGTCGGCGGCATGGGCGGCCACCCACGACGCATCGAACTCCTTAATGGCCAACCCCTGCGCGATGAAATACATGTTGGCCACGCTGTGCTCGAACCCTGCCGCGACAAAGGCCGTGATCGGGAAGATGATGGCCACGATCTTGTCCACTGTGGTGCGCGCGCTGAAGGTCAGCCAGACAGCCAGGCAGACCAGCGCATTACACAAGATGCCCAGGGCGATGGCCTGCCCGAAGCCCAGATCGCACTTGGCGGCGGCGATCTTCAGCGCCGTTCGTCCGACTTCGCTGCCCGCCGGGCCAAAGCGGTGCTGCCCCGACCAGAAAACCAGCACCACCGTCCCCAGCGCGCCAACCAGGTTACCCAGGTAAACAATGATCCAGTTGCGCAGCAGCGCCCTGGTGGAGACCTTACCTGCCGCCCAGGCCATGACGATCAGGTTGTTGCCGGTGAATAGCTCGGCTCCGGCCACCACGACCAGGATCAGACCCAGACAGAAAGTAAGCCCGCTGAGCAGACGGCTTACGCCATAGGGCAACCCGTCACCGGTGGTGACAACGGTGGCGAACACCGCACCCAGGCCGATGAAGGCCCCAGCCAGCACAGCCAGCGCGAACATGGGCAACGCAGGCATCTCCGCTTTCGTCGCGCCCACATGCTCGGCGCGGGAGGCCATCTCAGCAGGAACAAGCGCATCAATCTTAAGTTGACTTTCCATATTCCCCTCTGGATTATTCACAGGGCCGCCCATACACGAATCTGGGCGCGGCCCGCGGGCGAGCATTCTGTTCTCATGATACTGGAAGTAGCCTCTCGCAACATAGGACATTGCTCCGTGATGTCGCAGCGGCTCCTCATGTCTTGCGCTCGGGGTGCATTCGGATTTGGGGGCAGGTGCAGAGATCGGTTGCAGGCCTCACCCCCCGGCCCCCTCTCCATATATGGAGAGGGGGAGTAAGTATCTGGCTCAGTCCCCTCTCCGCGTGTGGAGAGGGGATTGAGGGGTGAGGTAAACCCGCGCCGCGGGCTTCTCAACCGGTC
>JAGPFT010000450.1 GCA_018056405.1 Anaerolineae bacterium | reverse complement strand
GCCTACGGGCCGGATGAATACGAGCAGGTTGCGGCCTGGTACGGCACTTTGCCCACCTTCGATCCGGCGGACTGTTTCGTCATTGACGGCGACCGCCCTGGCGAGATCGCCGCGCACGCGAACCTTGTCCCGCGTCTGCTCCAGATCGGGGAAAGCCCGCTGCCCACCGCCGAGATCAGCCTGCTGAGCGTGTTGGAACCGTACCAGGGGCGCGGCTACGAGGAAATGCTGCTGGAGGCGCTGCACCGGCGCATGTCCGAGCGCGAGTTCGCGTTGGGCATGAGCTTCGGCGACCCGCTGCTGTTCGAAGCGTCGCTGTACGAGTATGCGGTGGGCCTCTACCTGACCAGCTTCGAATCGGAGATCGGCCTGGAACAGGCGCTGAGAGCAGGCTCCTGGAGCACCGCGCACGGCTACGAGCGACGCATGGGCGACCGGCTGGGCGCGCGCAACAGCGAAGTGACCGTGCGCCGCTACTACAGTGGCGATCTGCCCGCCGTCCAGGCGCTTTACAACGAGGCGTGCGCGCGCGGGCATTACTGCCTGGCCCGCGACGAGGAGCTATGGGCCTGGCAGATCGAGCACTTGATGCGCACGGGCCGCAACGACCCAGATGATTTTCTGATCGCTGAGATTGAGGGGCGGCTGGTGGCCTACGCCCGCCTGATCAGCCAGGGGCCGGTGAACGCCTTCCGCGACACCAATGCCACCCGCTTCAACGTCATCGAGGCGGCAGGCGATCAGCCGGATGCGGTGGAGGCACTGCTGGCGCAGATCGCACACACCGCCCAAGCGCTCAACATCGAGCGCATCGGCCTGTTCGTCCACCCGCAGAGCGCCTTCATGCAGCACGCCCTGGTACGCGGCGCTCGCCTGCGCCATTTCACCGGAGCAGCGCTGCTGCGCCTGCACAACCTGGCGTTGGCGCTTTACTTGCTGGAGCCAACGCTCGAATCGCGCCGGCTCAACAGCCGCTTCGCCCCGCGCCCCTATCGCCTGGTAGTCACCACCGAGCACGACCAGGCGGAGGTCTTTCTGGGCATGGGCGAGCCGGAGGTCGTCGAGCTAGAGGTGCCGTCCACGTCGCTCGTCCGCCTGTTCACCGGCTGGTACGGCATTGACAACCTGGCGATAGGCTACAGCGAGCGGCACGCCGACCTGCTGCGTGTGCTCTTTCCCCAGCGCGATCCGAAGATCGGGTTGGCCGACTTGCTCTAGACGGCGGCAGGACGGCGGGTCTGCGTGAGTTGACCGCTGATGGCTGAAGGCTGAAGGCTGCACACAGAGGAACGAGCGCATGTCTCAAATCACCGTGCGACAGGCTACGCTGGCCGACGCAGCCAGCATCACCGCTCTGCACAACGCGACCATCGCCCCCTGGACGCGCCGCCTGCCCTCTGGCGAAACGGTGCCAGCGGAGTACGGCGATCTGACGCTTTTCGAGCGATGGCTGGTTGGCGGCCCCTGGGCCAGCATTGAAATGTGCGCCGTCCACCTGGCGAACCTGCTGCGCGGTAGCGACGGCATCCCCCTCGTCGCCGAAGTAGATGGGCGCGTCGGCGCGGAAGCCGAGATTTTCATCGGGCGCGAGCCGGAACCGTTCGGCTATCACCTCAATATCTCCAAGTTGACTGTCCACCCGGACTATGTTGACTCCGGCGTAGCCAGCGCCCTGCTGACTTATGTCCAGCAGATGGGCGAGGCGATCCGCTGCAAGCGCCTGACCGTCGCCGACGGCGAAGCGCAGGCCCCTCTCTTCGAGCATCACCATTTCAGCCGCACCCACAGCGGGCAGCGGATCGTCCTGCCGGCGCGCGAAGGGCGCGTCTTCTACCAGGCGAGCGACCTCAAGTCCTTCGACCCATCGCTGATCGAAGGCTGGCACATGCCCCTGGGCCGTTACCAGAACGCCCGCCAGGAATGGGACCGCCTGCCGCCCGGCTTCTGGAACAGCGTGCCGGAGATCGTCGAGACGGAGAGCAACCGGCTGCACATCCTGGTCACCGGGCACGAGGCTTACGCGCTGATGCAGCAGGACCGCGACCTGCCCACGCGGGTGCACGCCTTTGTGTGGAGCAAGCGCCCGGTCAAGAGCCTGCTGATCATGACGCTGTGCGACTGGGCGCAGCGCCACGACTACAGCGAGATCGTCTCCTTCGCCTGGGACTTCACCCTGCCCCTGCTGGAAATGGACTTCAAGCGCGAGGGGGCGGTGCAATACCTCTACAGCCGGGGGCTGTGAGGCAACTTGCCGCTGGGGAGATCACCCCGTAGGTCTACAGCGCAGGCAGCGCCAGCAGCCGGAGCGCCAGCGCGCGGAACGCCAGCGGCGCGCGGATGTCAGTCACGTATAGACGGGCACCCGGCGGCAGCATCCTGCGCTCGGTGCTGGTTGAGTCCGCCAGGCGGTCGGCGACGCGCCCCGACCCGCGCACGATGACGAGGGGGGTGCGCTGCGCGGCTTGCGCGCGCACTTCTGCCAGGACGATCTTGCCGCCGTTGACGATCAGCGCCAGGCCCGGCACGTCCGCCCCATGCAGCAGCCCCACCAGGAACTCCGACTCCACGCCGAACTTGCTACCTTCCACCAGGACGAAATGCGAGTGCTCAGGGTTGAGGGCGAAGCGCTCCCTGCCGGGCGGCGGCCCGCCGGGATAGGTGACATAGCGGTGAGGAGCCACGCCCACCAGCGGAAAGGTCGCCCCGGCAGCAGCGCGCGCCTCGCCCGCCAGGCGCGCCACGCCGGTCTGTGTCGCACCATCGGCCACCAGCAGACGGTGCTCGTCGGCCAGCGGCACCACTCCCTCGGCGAAGAACGCGCGCACAAGGGCCATAGCCGACGCTTCCAGGGCGCTCGCGCCGCCGTGCACGACGATTGCGCCGCGATAGGGGGGAAGCGCCAGCGCCGCCAGGACACGCTCCGGCGGCTCGTGCGGCCCGACGCGGATGGCCGTCGCCTGGCGCTCGCCAAACGAGATCGTGAACGGTTGGTTTGCCACCATGCCCTCGCGCACCTTCGCCGCCCGTATGACACGTCACTCTGCCCGGATTATAGCCGACGGCGGGTGCGCGCGCACGGTGCAGCGACAGCGACCTTACCCCCTGGCCTCGCGGCGTTCGGCCTTTCCCCGTCTCTGCAATGAGCAGGCGAATGTCTCACGTCTAGCCTCACCCCCCAGCCCCCTCCCCACTTAGTGGAGAGGGGGAGTCAGGCCGCTATGAAGTCCCCTCAGCCACCACGTGGGAGGGGATTTAGGGGTGGGGCTACTATCGCACACACCATCACCTTGCCCATCTCAATGAGTCTCATCTGCCTGTTCGCCCCCGGACTTCGCAATGGAGATGGAACGGCGAGGCGCATGAGCGCCGAGCGGGGGTGAGGTCACGCAGGGG
>JAGPFT010000448.1 GCA_018056405.1 Anaerolineae bacterium | reverse complement strand
ACGGTCTACGCCGTGATCATCACCGATACGCCCGACGCGCCGCCGGTCGTGCTGGAGACGGAGACCGGCGTCGGCGACACGATCCTGGCTGCCGAGGGCGTGGTGCCGCTGGAGAGCGCTTCGCCCAGCGTCAGCGGGTGGGGGCCGGGCGCGCGAGTCTTCGCCATCCGCCTGGTCAACGCCCTAGCCGACGAAACGCCCGTTGATCTCCTTGCCGACGGCGAGCTGATCTTCGAGTCCGTGAGTCCCTACACCGCCACTGCCTACCACGATCTCGGCGCGCCGCCGGATCGCCTGGAACTTCGCCAGTCTGCGAGCGGCGCTGTGCTGTTCAGCGAGGTGGTGAGCCTGCCCCCTGCGCCGGAGGGCACGTACCTCACCCTCTATGTCTACCGCGACCGCCAGGTCGTGCGTTTCGAAGCAGCAACCGACCGTGCGCTCCTTGTCCCAGACAATTACGCCATGCTGCGCGTATTTCACGCCGCGCCGGAAGCGCCCGCGCTGCGTGTGCTGCGCGCCCCTACTCCCACGCCATCGCCTGCGCCGCCCGCGTCTCCGGGCGCGCCGACTCCCACCGCGCCACTCCCGGAGGCCGGCCCGCCCGCCGGGGAGGAAGAAGAAGTCTCGCTTGTCCCGGACATCCTGCTGGACAGCATTGACTTCCGCATGATCGTAGACCCGGTCCTCATCGCCGCCGGCACCCATGAGCTGCACATCGTCGAGCGCGTCAGCACGCGGGAGGTCGGGGTGCTGACAGTCACGCTCGCGCCGCGCACCGCCTACGAGCTACTTCTGCTGCCGGACGGCAGCGGGCAAGGCGTGCGCGCGGTCCTGGTGACTCACCGCCGTTGAGCGCGCGCCCTTGCGGGTACGCATGGAACTGTGAGGCAGTTTGGCTGCGCCTTGTTTACCTCACCCCCTGGCCTCGCTACGCTCGGCCCTTCCCCCTCTCCGTCAACGGAGAGGGGGAGGCGAGGCGCGCCAGCGCCGAGCGGGGGTGAGGTAAAGTGAAAACCTGCCCCAGACTATCAGCCGATCTCAACGCCTGTCCGTCCCTGAAGGGAAGGGGCCGGGGGATAGGGGCGTTCTGGCAATTGCCCAACAACTTGTTCGTGGACTCCACCCTCGCCGGGCGCTTGCCCCACCCCTGTCCCGTGCTATAATCCCCGCACTCAGGCGACGGCGCGCGGCGCAGGGCCGGCGCGTCCTCTACGCTACTGGAGCGCTCCCGTGCGAGTATTGATCACTGGCGCTGGTGGCTTTGCCGGCGGGCACCTGGTCGAGCACCTGCTGGCCCAGCCCGACCTGCGCATCACCGCCTCCGTGTTCGAGCCGCCAGGGCGCAATCCGCGCCTCGACGGTCGCCCGGTCGAGCAACGTCAGCTTGATCTGCGCGACGCCCCCGCCGTGCACGCGGCCATCGCCGACGCCCGTCCCGACCTGGTGTTTCACCTGGCTGCCCTGGCTGACGTCGGGCAGTCTTTCAAAGACCCCTGGGGCACGCTGGCCAACAACGCCCAGGCGCAGATCAACGTCCTGGAAGCCTGTCGCCAGATCGTGCCGGCGGCGCGCATCCTCGTCGTCAGTTCGGCAGAGATTTACGGCATGGGGGGTGGCACAGACGCCCCGCTCGACGAGGGCGTTCCCTTCGCCCCAGCCAGCCCGTACAGCGTCAGCAAGGTGACGCAGGACATGCTCGGCCTGCAATACTTCCTTGCCTACGGCCTGCCCATCGTCCGCGCCCGACCCTTCAACCACATCGGCCCCAGCCAGGCGGGCGGCTTCGTCGCGGCGGACTTCGCCAGCCAGATTGCGGCGATTGAGGCGGGCACCCGCGAGCCGGTCATGTTCGTCGGCAACCTGGAAGCCGAGCGCGACTTCACCGACGTGCGCGATGTCGTCCGCGCCTACGCGCTGATGCTCGTGCATGGCAAACCGGGCGAGGCGTACAACGTGTGCAGCGGGCAGGCGCACAGCGTCCAGTATCTTCTGGATACATTGTTGAGCTACAGCACCGTCCCCATCGAAGTCCGCCAGGACCCGGCGCGGATGCGCCCCTCCGACGTGCCCCGGCGCGTGGGGGACGCTTCCAAGCTGCGCGCCCACACCGGTTGGACGCCGCAGATTCCCTTCGAGCAAAGCTTATTGGACACTCTCAACGACTGGCGCATCCGGGCGGGCCTGCGCCCGGCAGCCGGTCGCCAGGCAGGAGCAGAGCACCCATGACCAAACGCGCGCTGATCACCGGCATCACCGGCCAGGACGGGTCGTATCTGGCCGAGTTCCTGCTTGAGCAGGGCTACGAAGTCTTCGGCCTGGTGCGGCGCACCAGCACGGTTAACTTCAGCCGCATTGACCACATCCAGGACCGGCTGAACCTCATCCCCGGCGACATGCTTGACCAGACTTCGCTCCAGCTTGCGCTGCAACAATGCGAGCCGGACGAAGTGTACAACCTGGCCGCGCAGAGCTTCGTGCAAACTTCGTGGACGCAGCCCGTCTTCACCGGCGACGTGACCGCGCTGGGCGTCACTCGCCTGCTGGACGCCATCCGCCACGTCAACCCGGCCATTCGCTTCTACCAGGCGTCGAGCAGCGAGATGTTCGGCAAGGTGCGTGAGGTGCCGCAGCGCGAGAGCACGCCTTTCTACCCGCGCAGTCCCTACGGCGTAGCGAAGGTATACGGCCACTGGATCACCGTCAACTACCGCGAGAGCTACGGGCTGCACGCCACCAGCGGCATTCTCTTCAACCACGAAAGCCCGCGTCGCGGCCTGGAGTTCGTCACGCGCAAGGTCACCCACAACGTCGCCAGGATCAAGCTGGGCATGACCGACGAGCTACGCCTGGGCAACCTCGACGCGCGGCGTGACTGGGGCTACGCCGGAGATTACGTGCGCGCCATGTGGCTGATGCTCCAGCAGGATAGGGCCGAGGACTATGTGATCGCCACCGGCGAGACGCACTCGGTCGAAGAACTGGTCACGGTCGCCTTCGAGTACGCGGGGCTGGACTGGCGGCAGTACGTTGTGCAGGACCCGCGCTTCATGCGCCCCGCTGAGGTAGATATGCTCGTCGGCGACGCCTCCAAAGCGAGCACGGCGCTCGGCTGGGAGCCGAAGATCACCTTCACCGACCTGATCCACATGATGGTAGACGCCGACCTGGAACTGCTCAAGTCTGGCGGCCAGGCGAAATAGAGTCATCAGTGATCAGCAGTCAGTGGTCAGCGGTGGACAGTCAGCGTTTGACCAGTGCTAAACTCGCGCAGCTCATCGAGTTTGCGGTCTGACGCGACTGCGGCACCACCCACAGCCAACCATCAACCACCGACAACCGATCACTGACTGCCGACCACTGATTGCTGACTGCTGACCGCTGCCTACTGCCCCATGCCC
>JAGPFT010000447.1 GCA_018056405.1 Anaerolineae bacterium | reverse complement strand
ACAAAGACCGCCGTGTGGCGGTCTTTGCCGTGTGCTATCCGCCCTCAGAAGATAGTGCGCTACGGCTTGGAGTCGTAGCCAGGGCCGCTCTTGAAGAACTCGTAATTCCACTTGATGTCGCCGGTCAGGTCAACGATTTCGCCCCCTGCCGCCGCCTCACGCTTCTTCGTCTCCCAGGGAATGCGCTCCTGCCCGGCAGCCATCTCGTAGGCATCCGGCACTTCCTCTTCGACGAAGATTGCCTCAAACGGGCATTCGGGCACGCACGCGCCACAGTCAATGCAGGTGTCCGGGTCAATGAAGTACCACGGCCACTCGTTTTCCGGGAAGCCGGGTATGATGCAGTCAACCGGGCACACCTCAGTACATGCACCGTCGCGCAAGCACAGGCTGGTAATGATATGGGTCATCTGTTTCCGCTCCTTATTGGCTCTAGACGACTAATCAATACTATCCGTCCAGCAATCTCTCGCTGAACCGTGCTAATCGAATCAGGCAGCGCACGCGGCACACTCAACAGACGCTCCCCCTATGCCGCACCATGCACCAGCCCCACTATAGCAAACGGACAGCTCATCGCGCAAGAGCTTGCGCGGCGATGATTGTTCATAAAGGGAGGGCCTACGCTCTCCCTTTTGTTCATCCGGTTTATCAGGCGTCGTGCCCTGGCCCATTGCGGAAGAACTCGTAGTTCCACTTGATGTCTTCGGTCAAGTCAACGATCTCGCCACCCCGGGCCGCGTAGCGCTTCCCGCCGTGCGGCACGCGCTCCTGGCCGGGGGCCATCTCGTAAGCATCCGGCACTTCTTCCTCGACGAAGATCGCCTCGAACGGGCATTCGGTCGCGCAGGCAGCGCAATCAATGCACGAATCGGGGTCAATGTAGTACCAGGGCCACTCGCTCTCCGGCCTCCCGGCAATAATCGCCTCGGACGGGCACACGTCAGCGCAAACGCCGTCGCGCAGGCATAGACTGGTTACAACATGGGGCATGTGATTTCTCCTCTAGGCGGGACACCCCACACCAACTACCACGCTTCACTATACCGCTCCTCACGGTTCTGTCATGTGAAAAAACACAGACAGAACAGGTGACGTTAGGCACAGCTTTGCCGCGACAGGCCCCTACCCCAAATGAAAAGGCCGGGAGCACCTGCTCTCCCGGCCTGATGTCACCGCCTTACTCGTGCGTCCTAACCGCCCCGCGCAGCCTTGAAACGCTCGGCCACGTCTGGCCAGTTGACGACGTTCCACCACGCCTCGACGTAGGCAGGGCGGTTGTTCTGGTACTTCAGGTAGTAGGCGTGCTCCCACACGTCGAGCACCAGCAGCGGGCGCACGCCCCACTGCGTCAGGTTCTGGTGCTTCTCCGACTGTAGCACCTCCAACTGCCCGGCGACCGGTTCCCACACCAGCAGTGCCCAGCCGCTCCCCTCGACCTGATTGGCCGCCGCGCTGAAGTGCGCCTTGAATGCGGCGAAGCTGCCGAAGTCCTTGATGATCTGCGCAGCCAGCTCACCGGACGGCTCGCCGCCGCCACCGTTGCTCGCCGGGGCCATGTTCGGCCAGAAGATCGTGTGCAGCAGGTGCCCCGACCCGTGAAAAGCGGCTTCGCGCGACCAGTGCTTGGTCAGCGCAAAGTCGCCGGCGGCGCGCGCTGCTTCCAGCTTCTCCAGCGCCGCATTCAGCCCATTCACATAGGCCAGATGATGCTTGTCGTGGTGCAGGCGCATGGTCTGCTCGTCAATATAGGGTTCCAGGGCGTTGTAGTCATAAGGCAGCGGAGGCAGTTCGTATTTCTTAGCCATGGGATGTTTTCCTCCATCAATTCACGAGAAATCGAGCAGCAGGGCGGCGAGCCATGCCCGCACACGCCCCGCAGGCAACGGTAGTTTTGCGCCAGCGCGCTCAATCACAGTAGATTATAGAGAAGACACGGGGGAGGCGGCCAATAGATTCGTGTATGAATGGCTGCCGCTTTCCGAGGAGAGCCACGTTGACCTGAGCTACACCCCCACCAGCGTCCGGCGCAGGAAGGCCAGGTCTTCCAGCGCGCGCCCCGCGCCGACGGCTGTGGCGACAATGGGGTTTTCGGCGCGGTAGGCGGGCACGCCGATCTTGCGTGTGATGTACTGGTCAATGCCGCGCAGCAGCGCGCCACCGCCCGTCAGCACCACACCCCGGTCTATGATGTCCGAGGCCAGTTCCGGCGGCGTCTTTTCCAGCACGGCCTGCGCTGCCCCGACAATGGTCGCCAGCGGCTCGGCGATGGCCTCCACCACTTCGCCCGTCGTGACGGTGATCGTGCGCGGCAGGCCGCCCACCTGGTCGCGGCCCTGAATCTCCATACTCATCTCCTGGCCAATGTCCACCGCCGCGCCGATCTGAATCTTGATCGACTCGGCGGTCGGCTCACCGATGACCAGGCTGTACTTGCGCCGGATGTAGTTGATGATCGCCTCGTCCAGGCGCATCCCGCCCATACGCACGCTGTCCGCCACAACAATGCCGTTCATGGCCAGCACCGCCGCTTCGCTGGCTCCGCCGCCCAGGTTGAAGACCATGTTGCCCGCCGGCGTGCTGATCGGCAGCCCGGCCCCCAGCGCCGCCAGCAACGGCTCCGGCAGCAGGTACGCTTCGCGCGCGCCGGCGCGCACCGCCGCCTCGTGGACGGCGCGCTTCTCGACGCTTGTCACGCCATACGGCACGCTGAGCATCACTTCCGGGCCGCGAAAGTGCCTCCGTCCGCTCACCTTGCGGAAGAAGTAGCGCAGCATGGCTTCGGTCACTTCATAGTCGGCGATCACGCCTTCGCGCAGCGGGCGCAGCACTTCGATGTGCTCAGGATGGCGCCCGTACATATCGCGCGCTTCCTGGCCCACCGCCACCACCCGCTCTTCTTCAATCGTCAGCGCGACCATGGCCGGCTCTTGCAGCACGATCTGCCCGTCGGCATAGATCATGACGTTGTTCGTGCCGAGGTCCACGCCCAGTTTTCGTGAAAACATGCCCATAGAAGAATCGCTTTCTCGCGGTGTCAGTCTGCGCGCCGCATCACAAGGTATACCGCAAGCCACCCCAACACGCGAAAAAAGGATGCGTGCAACGGTTGTCAGTGACCCGTTTGACACCGGGTGGGGTAAGTCCCCGTAGGGGCGTGGCCATACGCCCCATATGCATCAGCCGAAGCCTGGCTGTGCGGGCCTCACCCCCTCAATCCCCCTCTCCAGCCGAGCTAGAGAGGGGGACTTGGACCGCTGGTGGGGGTGTTTTCCCCCTCCCTGGCTTGGCCGGGGAGGGGGCCAGGGGGAGGGGCATTCTGCCCATACCACGCACCCGGAAGCCTTAACTTGACACACATTGGGCGTATGGCCATACGCCCCTACGGGGCACAGGAAGGCAA
>JAGPFT010000446.1 GCA_018056405.1 Anaerolineae bacterium | reverse complement strand
GAAGAAGACGAGGGCCAGCATCAGCGCCCCGTAGATCGCCAGCCCGCCAAGCAGCGGCGTTGGCCGCTGGTGGACTTTGCGAGCGCTAGGCTGATCCAGCACGCCGAAATGAAAGGCCAGCCGCCGCGTGATCGGCGTGAACCCGACCGCCGCCGCGAAGCCGGCCACCATCACCGGGAAGAACTCTGTCATGTCCATGACCGGTCTGACGCTGCCCTTCAGCGTGACTACCCAGGGCGACCAGACGGCCCTGGGGAACCGGGCGGGAGTATACCTTAGCGGATCGCGCGGCACAAAACAGCGCCAGGCTGGGGTGCGTGCAAAGGTTGACAGCGACTCGCGTCAGTGGGCCGAGCAGGGGTGAGGTCAACCAGCGCGCAGCAGGGCAGCGCCCCACCCTGACAGGTTTTGCACGCACCCCCAGGTTGTCCCGGCGCTAACTCAAGCGTCAAGGCCGATTATACCTGTCCCCCGCGCTCTAGAACAAGCTGAGCTGGCGGGGAGGCGGCTCGTCGCTGGCGGGGCCGTTCGTGTCGGCGATCTCTTCGAGCAGGCTGAGCATCTTGCGGAAGTCAGTCTCCATGGCCGGGCGCAGGTTCGGGTTGCGCAGCACGGCAGCGGGGTGAAAGAGCGGGTAGTAGACGCGCCCGTCGGCGTGGCGTGGCTGGCCGTGAATCTTGGAGATGCGCGCGTTGGCCGGAAAGAACAGGGCCATGCTGAAGCGCCCTAGCGTGACGATGATCTTGGGGCGGATGATGGCGATCTGCCGGTTGAGGTAGGTCTCCACACATGTGTCAATCTCGGCGGGCAGCGGCTCGCGGTTGCCGGGCGGGCGGCATTTGACCACATTGGCAATGAAGACATCGTTGCGCGTCAGCCCGATCATGGCCAATAGCTCGCCCAGGTACTTGCCCGAAGCGCCCACAAAGGGCAACCCTTGCTGGTCTTCGTGATAACCCGGCGCTTCGCCGATGAACATGATGTCAGCGTCCGGGCGGCCGGCACCGGACACCACCCGCGTGCGCGCGCTGTGTAGGGCACAGGCCTGGCACGCCCTGATCTCCTGAGCGATCTGCTCCAGGGCGATGCGGCGCTCTTCCACGCTCTTCCCGTCAGTCACTGCTTGTCTCCTTCTGACTCCCTCTCAGCGGGTGAAACGGTCGTCAAAATGGACGCGGCCCGACAGCGCAGCCAGCCGCGCCTCGACGCGCCGGTAGTAAGCGCCGTCTAGCGGGCGCGCCTCCATCAGCAGGGCATCTTCGCCGTTGTCCCGGTAGTACTGCCTGCGCCGGCCGATCACCGTGTACTCATATTTGCGGTAGAGCGCCTGCGCGGTCGTGTTGCCCTCGCGCACCTCTAGCACGGAATACTCACCGCCCAGCCGGATCGCGTGCTTCAACATGCTCGCCAGCAGCAGTTCGCCCAGGCCCTGGCCGCGGTGGTCGGGGTGCACGGCGATGGTGCTGATGTGCGCTTCGCCGGCGATCAGCCAGCAGCCGCCATAGCCGATCACCTCGCCCCCCGGCTGGGCGCGCTGCGCAAAGGGCCACAGCCTCCGGCGCAGCCCCGTCCCCTTGGCATCGCTGAACGTCTCCAGCACCACCAGGTGCGAAGTGTCGCGGTTGGCGACCTCGAAGCGGTAGGCGTTTGCCGACCAGGGCGTTGAGAACGACTCGCGGTCAATGGCTGCTACCTGGTTGATGTCGTCCAGGGTCATCCGGCGCACGATCACGCGGGGGGTCATGGTTGGGCGGCTCCCGGCTGGTGCAGGTAAATCGGCGTCACGGTGCGCGGGTCGGCGCTCTGCCCAGCGGTCAGGCGCGCCAGGGCCATCTCTGCCAGGAAACCCGCCCGCCGCAGGGCGATTGCCGCTGGCAGCACGCGCACCGGCTGGCGGCAGGCGGCCAATGCATCACGCCCGCTGTCGTCAACCTCCCCCGCGAGGAGCGTTGTCCCGTCGAGCGCAGCGAAGAGCGCCTCCCAGGTGACGATGGCGGGCAACGCCGCAGGCTCCCAGTGGCCGGCGTCCGCCCGAAAAGTCTGCGCGCAGACTCTGCCGCGCCCCGCTTGCAGGACGGCGACGAGCGGCTGTGGCGCTAGGGGCACCGCCGCTGCGACGATCTCCAGGGTGGGCACAGCGACAAGCGGGCAACCGGTCGCCAGGGCCAGCCCCTTGGCCACGCTCATGCCGATGCGCAGACCGGTGAACGAGCCAGGCCCCTGCGAGATGGCGAGGGCGGTCAGGTCGGCAGGGGCGATGCGCGTCTGAGCAAAGGCGGCGCGGATGGCCGGGGCAAGCTCCACCGTGTGGTTGTTCGCCGTCCACCAGGTGTGCTCCAGGAGGAGGCGCTGGCCATCGTGCAGCGCGAGGCTGATGAAGCGAGTCGCCGTGTCAATCGCCAGAATCACCGCTGCCTCCCTGTGCCCCCCGTCGCGCTGAGCTGCTCGCGCAGCGCGGCGAGCAGGCCCACGTAGCGCGCGCCGCTGGCTTGCAGGGCCAGGTGGCGTTGCTGCGCGCCCAGGAAGGTGAAGGCAATCCACAGCCGCTCGTCGGGCAGGGCTGCCTGAATGTGTTCCGGCCACTCGATGACCACGAAGCCGTCATCGTGCCACAGGTCTTGCAGGCCGATGCCCCAGGCGTCGCCCGCGCCGTCCAGGCGGTAGCAGTCTACGTGGTAGAACACGGTGCCGTCGGCAGCGCGGCGGTGCTCGTGCACGAGCGTGAACGTCGGGCTGGTGACTCGTTCGCGCGCGCCCCAGCCGCGCCCTATACCCTGGGCAAAGGCTGTCTTACCCGCGCCCAGGTCGCCGGACAGGCACACCACATCGCCGGGGCACAGCAGCGCCCCCAGAAGCTGCCCCAATGCCTGGGTTCGCGCGAGGCTGTGGCTGGTGTATTCAAGACGGGCGTTGTTGGATGTTGGCACGTCTGTGCTCCTGCGGGCTGACCCACTGATTATACAGTGTGCAGGAGGGGTGACAATTGGCAATTCGCTGCCGAAGGCCGGACGGTGGGGAGACGCAAAGAAGCCCGATCCCGGTCGAAGTGCTGAACCTTAGAAGTCAGGTGGGCTGGCCGTCGCAGACGGTTACTATGCCCTCTACACAGGGTGTTGGTTCCAGACCGACCGGGATCAGACTTCTCTATAATTAGTATACACCCAATCGTGCGGCAGGGCAAAGGAGTCACGATGGGTGCATTCGGATTTGGGGGCAGGTGCAGAGATCGGTTGCAGACCTCACCCCCCGGCCCCCTCTCCATATACGGAGAGGGGGAGTAAATATCTGGCTCAGTCCCCTCTCCGCGTGTGGAGAGGGGATTGAGGGGTGAGGTAAACCCGCGCAGCGGGCTTCTCAACCGGTCCATCCCAGAGCGCGCAGTGGTCGCAGAGAAAGCCTCAGAGCTTTT
>JAGPFT010000445.1 GCA_018056405.1 Anaerolineae bacterium | reverse complement strand
CCCTCTCCACACGCGGAGAGGGGACTGAGCCAGATACTTACTCCCCCTCTCCGTATATGGAGAGGGGGCCGGGGGGTGAGGTCTGCAACCGATCTCTGCACCTGCCCCCAAATCCGAATGCACCCGCACGCACCCTTCCAGTTGCCCAATCCGCCATTTTGCAGCACACTCCAAGCCCATAGCACGTTCGAGTCCCTATGGAGGAGAGTGTTGTGGAGCCTGTTGACCACCATGAAGTCGTCGTCGCGCTGAATGCGTTCATGCGCGAGCGGGAGCAAACCCACACCGCGCTGGATTATGCCCTTAAAGAGTTCACCACCCGCCTGTTTGCTGCCCTGGAACATGCCTTGAGCACGCTGGCCGGGGCAGGCGTCCCTGGCGTGGGCAAATATCGCCGCCTGGCACACCCCAGCGGCGGGCACGAAGGGTTTCAGATGATGATCGAGGAGTGGAGCATCATCTTTGTGCCCCTGCCAGGCTTCGCGCGGCCCAACCCCCTCGACGAAGCGCGCATCCCCGCCGCCCAGTTCAAGGAACCCTGCGCGCGCATCGCCGTTTTCCTCACCGATCACCCGCAAACCAGGGCCTTCTACGACTTCCTCATCTTCCAGGACGGCTCGTGGTTCGCCTGGGGTTATGGCTGGCCCAAGCAGCAGTCGGACATCGAGAGCACCGACTTTGAGGCGCTGGCGATGGACCTGATCTATAGCTTCATCAAGGACATTTTCCGCACCTGGCACACGCGCGACGAGACGGTGCTGGCCGCCGCCCTGGACGCCAAGCGGCGCTGCTTCGTCTTTGGACTGCCCGGTGAAGAGATTCAGGGGCTGTGATCGCCGCGCGTCCCTCGTCCCGGCCCCGGATCATCGCTCGAATGCCGGGGCCGCGCTGCCTTACGGGGAAATAACAGCCGAGTCTGGCGAACAGGTGTGCGAGTCAATCGCTCTTTTCAGATCAGGACTCCCAAATCGGGCCGCCATTTTCTAACCTTAAATTTTCAAATTGGTGAAATTGTTTTAAGGTGGGAAAAGCGATTCTTTTCCCACAATTCCCAAAAAGGCCAGACATTGGGCCGATTCCTGAGGACTCCCCCCAGATGTTGTGATTACAGGCCTTGCGAGTCGCCATCTGACTCTTTTCGGAGCGTTTTGGGGGCGGTCAGACCCCGACTCGACTCTGGAGAATCTTAAAAATGCGGATTCTTTAAGGTTGAAAGCGCGATTCTGATTGTGCGCCCTGGGGGTCTTTGCTAGAATGGGGGTCACTCCAAGTGCAAGGGGGGGCCTTGCCCTGAAGGCCGGAGCACCATCGTCCGGCGGGCCTCTCAACCGCGACAGCGGTTTCTTTCGACCGGTTTGAGCAATCTCATAGCACTTTACGACGCGGGCCAGCGCGATCCGTGAAGGCTGCCCCCTGCCAAGAGACTATTGCTATTGCTACAAGATTATCGCGCGGCACCAAGACGATTGAGGCGAGTTCCGATGCTGACCCCTAAAGATGCCTGGCAGGCAACACTCAGCCAGCTTCAGATCCAGCTCAACCGCGCCACTTTCGATACCTGGCTGAAAGGTTCCGAGCTTGCCGCCTATGATAATGGCGAGTTCACCATCCGCGTGCGCCACGCCTACGCCAAGGACTGGCTGGAGAAACATCTCCATGCAGAGATCGTCCTGGCCCTCAGCAGCATCTTCCAGCGCGAGGTGACCGTCAGCTTTGTGGTGAACCTCCCGCCGCGCCCCAGCCTACCGGATGGCAGCGCCCCACTGTTCGCTGGCGTCGAAGCCAAGCTGCCCTCCCAGGCGGAAGCGCCCGGCCCCACCCAGCCAGAGGTCAGCGCGGCAGCGGAGGCCCCAGCGCCAGCGCCCCCCGTGCCGACTTCTGCCCCGGCTGCCCCGCCAGAGACTGCGCCAGCCCCCTCCAAGGGCTACGCCGAGTGGGACCCGCGCGTTACCGAGATCAAGCGCCCCCTCGATGCGACACCCAGTGCTCCCCTGCCGGACTCGCCGTTCAACCGCCTCTTCACCTTTGAGCGGTTCGCCAGCGGGCCGAGCAACCAGTTCGCCTTCGCCGCCGCCAAAGCGGTGGCCACCGCGCCGGGTGAGAACTATAACCCGCTGGTCATTTATGGCGGCGTCGGCCTCGGCAAAACCCACCTGCTGCACGCCATCGGGCACGCCGCCCTGGCCGCCGGCAAACAGGCGTTGCTCATCACCGGCGAGGAGTTCACCAACACCCTGGTTGCCGCCATCAAAACGCACACTACCGACGCGCTGCGCGAGCGTTACCGCCGCGTGGACGTGCTGCTGCTCGACGATATTCAATTCCTGGCGGGCAAGACCAGCAGCGAAGAAGAGTTCTTGCACACGTTCAACACGCTGTTCAGCCTGGGCAAGCAGATCGTCGTGACCAGCAACCAGCATCCGCGCCAGCTTGACACGCTGGACGACCGCCTCCGCTCGCGGCTGGCCGGGGGCCTGCTGGCCGACATCCAGGTTCCAGAGGTAGACACGCGCCTGGCTATCCTCACCACCAAGTCAACGGCGCGGGGCACCGCGCTGCCCGCCGAAGTCGCCGGCGTCCTGGCCCAGCAACCGATTGAGAATGTGCGCGAGCTTGAAGGGCTGCTGACCCAGGTGTTGGCCAGGGCAACCCTCACCTGCCAGCCGCTCAGCGTGGCGCTGGCCGAGCAGGTGATCAGCCGCCACATCCCCTCTCCTATCGTGCGCCGCACCACGAACATCAGCGACGTGCTGCAGGCGACGGCCACCTATCACCAGCTTTCGCTGGACGACCTGCTGAGCAAGCGCCGCACCAAAGAAGTTGTCCGCGCGCGGCAGATCGCCATGTACCTGGCCCGCGAGGAAACGGACGCCTCGCTGCCGGAGATCGGCGCGGCCATCGGCGGGCGCAACCACAGCACGGTGCTCTACGGCTACCAGAAGATCGCCAAGAGCGTCGAGGCCGACGCCGCGCTGCGCCGCGAGGTGAGCGAGATTCGCCGCCAGCTTACGCTGCTGCCCAGGGCCTGACGCCTCCCTATCCCAAGATGCCTGCGTGCCGGGGGTGCACGAACAAGTTGTTGGGCCTTTGCCAGAATGCCCCCATCCCCTGGCCCCTTCCCCCAGCAAAGCTAGGGGAAGGGGAAACCCGCTTGCCAGATCGTCCCCCCTCTAGCTCGGCTGGAGGGGGGATTGAGGGGGGAAGCCTTCAGCGAGTATTCCTGAACTCCCCCTCGCAACAGGTTGTTCGTGGACCTGCGTGCCGGCCGGGGGCCGGCGTCTTCGCCCCTGGGGGGTGCTCGATGGCGCGGCTGACTGGTGGCGTGCTGACCTCACCCCCGCTCGGCGCTGACGCGCCTCGCCGCTCCCTCTCCATTCGAATGGAGAGGGGGCAAGCCGAGCGCAGCGAGGCTGGGGGTGAGG
>JAGPFT010000444.1 GCA_018056405.1 Anaerolineae bacterium | reverse complement strand
GGGGATAGGGGCGTTCTGGCAATTGCCCAACAACTTGTTCGTGGACCCTGCGCCGCTCTCACCGTTGACAACGGGGGGTCAATCCGCTAAGATGCAGGCTGAGGACGCGGCGCGTTCTCATGGACAACCCACCCCCGACCGACGGCGGGTTGCAGGCAGGTTGCTCGGACTGGGTCCTGCGCGGCAGGGCGTCCGAACCGTGTCAGGGCCGGAAGGCAGCAGCACTAAGGGCTTCACCCTGGGTGCCGCAGGAGCGCCTGGCCCGAGCAACGTGCCCGCAACCCCGTTGTGTTTTTGTGGACACTTGAGTGAAGAGAGTCGCGTCGTGACCCCCCAGGAACGCTCCGCGCCAGCCCGCAAGCCGCGCCGGCGCTGGACGCGCGCCGTGCTCATCGCCGCGAGCGCAGCCCTCATCGCCGGCGGGGCACTGGCCGCCGACCGCCTCACCCGCAAATCGGTCACCCTGGACGTGGGCGGCAGCATCCAGCACCTGCACACGCACGCCGACACCGTGGGCGAGGCTCTGCAGGACGCCGGCATCGCCCTCGACCCCGAAGACCTGGTGCATCCCCTGCCACAGTCGGCGCTGCGCGACGGCATGACGATCACCGTGCGCAAAGCGCACGCCGTCGCCCTGCAGGTGGACGGGACGCTGCGCCAGGTGCGGACGCAGGCCGTCCACCCGCTCGACGTGCTGGAAGAGCAGGCGATCCCTCTCGGCGAGTATGATGTGGTGCAGGTCAACGGCCAGCCCTACCTCGCCCAGCAGTTGGAGCAGATCGGTTGGGAAACCCCCGCCGCCACCATTCGCGTGGTGCGCAGCGTGACCCTGAAGCTGGTCGAAGGCGAGACGACGCAAGTGCTGCACACCACCCAGGCCGATGTCGGGCGCGCCCTGGACGCCGCCGGCGTGACGCTGTACCTAGCCGACCGCATCGTGCCCGGCCCCAGCACGCCGGTCGCCGACGGGCTGATCATCGCCATTGAGCGGTCGGTGCCGCTGACGGTCATCGCCGACGGGCAAACGCTGGCCACACGCGCCCTCGGCCCCACTGTCGGCGACGCCCTGGCCCAGGTCGGGGTCGCTCCGGCTGACCTTGACACCACCATCCCCCCGCTGGAAACGCCCCTCACGGCGGGCATGACCATCCGCGTCGTGCGCGTCAGCGAAGACCTGACGACCCAGGACGAGCCGATCCCCTTCACCACCATCACCCGCCTCGACTCGACGCTGGACGCGGGCCAGGAGCGCGTGATCCAGGAAGGGGCCGACGGGCTGCGCCGCCTGCAGATTCGCGAGCGCAGCGAGGACGGGCGCGTGATGGGCCGCGAGACGGTAGCCGAATGGATCGTGGCGACGCCCATCCCGCGCATCGTCGCCCAGGGCGACTCTGCCCCATGAACGACCGTCACCTGCTGGACGGACGGAGCATCGCGCCGAAGAAGAGCCTGGGCCAGAATTTCCTGCACGACCCGCACACGCTGGAGAAGATCGTCGCCCTGGCCGAGCTGCCGCCCGGCGCGACGGTGTTGGAGATTGGCCCCGGCACGGGCAACCTGACCCGCGCCCTGGCCCGCGCCGCCGCGCGCGTGATCGCCGTCGAGGTGGACGACCGGCTGATCCCCCTGCTGCAAGCCACCTTCGCCGACCAGCCGCACGTTGAGATCGTGCACGGCGACATCCTGACGCTCGACCTGGCCGGGCGGCTGGGCGACACGCCCTACACCCTCGTCGCCAACCTGCCCTACTACATCACCAGCGCCATCCTGCGCCACATCTTCGAGGGGATGCCGCGCCCGCAGCGGATCGTGGTCACCGTGCAGCGCGAGGTCGCCGAGCGGCTGGTCGCCGCCCCCGGCGATATGAGCCTGCTGGCGGTCAGCGTGCAGTTCTACGGGCAGCCGCGCATCGCCCTGCGGCTGAGCGCAGGCGCGTTCTGGCCGCGCCCCGACGTGGACTCGGCGGTAGTGTGCATTGACGTGTACGAGCGCCCGCCGGTGGACGTGCCGGACGAGGGGCTGTTCTTCCGCGTGGTGCGCGCCGGCTTCGGCCAGAAGCGCAAGCAACTGCGCAACGCGATCAGCGCCGGGCTGGGGCTGGACAAGGCCGCCGCCGCCGCCCTGCTGCGGGCCGCCGGAGTCGATCCGCAGCGCCGCGCCGAGACGCTGAGCCTGGAGGAGTGGGCGGCGCTGGCGCGGGCGGTGGCTGGGATGTCAGGCTGAGGGCGAACTTCGCGCTGGAAATTGAAGGGGTGTGTGCAAAGGTTGTCAGTGCCACGCGCGAGGCTGGCAGTAGCCTCACCCCCAGCCTCGCGGCGCTCGGCTTGCCCCCTCTCCAGTCGAGCTAGAGAGGGGGACTTTGATCGCCGGATGGGACATTTTCCCCCTCCCTGGCTTTGCCGGGGAGGGGCCAGGGGCTTGCAGGGGGCCAGGGGGAGGGGCGTTCCGCCCATACCATACGCCTGGGAGCCTTAAGTTGGTGCACATGGGAAGGGGGAATGCCGTGCCCTGTATCGGAAGCCCCCCTCTCTAGCTTGGTTGGAGAGGGGGACTTAGGGAAGAGGCGATTCTTCAGAGCCAGGAACTACGCCTCGGCGATCTCGACCGTGTGCAGCGCGTCGCCGGGGGTGGAGTCGCGCATGGGGTCGCGCTCGCGAATCTTGAGCAGCACGGCCAGGCTGTCCGCGTCGGCGACCCTGCCGAAGACGGCGTGCTTGCCGTCGAGGTGCGGCGTGGCGGTGTGGGTGATGAAGAACTGGCTGCCGTTGGTGTGCGGCCCGGCGTTGGCCATGCTCAGCACGCCAGGGCCGTCGTGCTTGAGGGCCAGCGCGCCCGCCTCGTCGTTGAAGCGGTAGCCGGGGCCGCCGCGCCCGGTGCCCGTCGGATCGCCGCCCTGGGCCATGAAGCCGTTGATCACGCGATGGAACGTCGTGTGGTCGTAATATCCCTCGCGCGCCAGGAAGACGAAGTTGTTCACTGTGATCGGGGCCTGGCTGGCGAATAGCTCCACTACAATGTCACCCCACTGAGTCTTGAAGGTCGCCGTGTAGTGCTTGTTCGGATCAATGATCATTTCTGGCGGCGAACCGTACTGTTTAGCCATGAGCTTGAACCTCGCTTTGCGTGGTGAACCGATGGGCAGAGTGTAGCAGATCGCCGTCCGGTCTCCAACGCCGCAAATAGAGGAGGGTGCATTCGCTTTTTGGGGCAGTGATCTTGAGCCGCCGAGATGACGAGGGCGCGGAGGGGAAAGTCGGAAAAGCTCTGAGGCTTTCTCTGCGACCCCTGCGCGCTCTGGGATGGAGCGGTTGAGAAGCCCGCTGCGCGGGTTTACCTCACCCCTCAATCCCCTCTCCACACGCGGAGAGGGGACTGAGCCAGATACTTACTCCCCCTCTCCGTATATGGAGAGGGGGCCGGGGGGTGAGGTCT
>JAGPFT010000442.1 GCA_018056405.1 Anaerolineae bacterium | reverse complement strand
GCAGAAAGCCCCTCCCCTGGCCCCTCCCCGGCAGAGCCAGAGAGGGGGAAAACGTCCCATCCAGCGGTCAAAGTCCCCCTCTCTAGCTCGGCTGGAGAGGGGGATGGAGGGGGAGAGGCGCAGCGCTCGGTGATCAGACTTCCGAAGTCTTCGGAGACTTCGGAAGTCTGGTACGGCAGAAGGCCCCTCCCCCTGGCCCCCTCCCCGGCAAAGCCAGAGAGGGGGAAAGCGCCGTGTTGGGCGGGCAGGTCCCCCTCTCTAGCTCGGCTGGAGAGGGGGATTGAGGGGGAGAGGCCCGCGCAGCCAGGCTCAATTTGCCCCGCCCCTGGACGCACAGAGCAACACCCCCCTGTCTCTCCCCTGTGGGCAGATCGGGCGGGGCGCGCGTACAATCTCCTCATCGCGCGCAGAGGGCGGCGCGGTCGCGGGGCGCAGTGGGGGGTAGTGGACTGACGAGGAAGAAGCGATGAGGCGATGGGCTGGAATCGTGGCGGTGGTGATACTGGGCGTGGCGCTGATCGCGCTCGTGCTGAGCGCCGCTGGCGTCACGGCGCAGGATGGCAGCACGCCGGAGCCAGGTGAGGGAGACAACGTGACGTACACCTATTCGGGGACTGTGAACGCGCCGGACTTCCCCGCCGATGCGGAGTGGATCAACGCCTCCGCGCCGGTGAGCATGGCCGATCTGCGCGGCAAGATCGTGCTGCTGGACTTCTGGACGTATGGCTGCATCAACTGCATCCATGTCATCCCCGACCTCAAGCGGCTGGAGGCCGAGTACCCTGAGGCGCTGGTCGTCATCGGCGTGCACTCGGCCAAGTTCACCAACGAGGGCGAAACGGAGAACATCCGCCGCATCGTGCGCCGCTACGAGGTCGAGCATCCGGTGATCAACGACCGCGACTTCATCACCTGGCAGCAGTACGGCGTGCGCGCCTGGCCGACGTTCGTGGTCATTGACCCCTTCGGCAAGGTCATCGGGCAGCTTTCCGGCGAGCCGCTCTACCCGCGCATCCAGCCGGTGATCGAGACGATGGCCCGCGAGTACGGCGCGGCCGGCGCGATCAACCCCGCGCCGCTGGCTCAGTGGCAGCCGGAAATGGCCGCCGACGATCACAGCGCGCCGCTGCGCTTCCCCGGCAAGGTGCTGGCCGACGCGGCGGGCAAGCGCCTGTTCATCAGCGACAGCAACAACAACCGCATTGTCGTTGCCGCGCTGGACACGTTCGAGGTGCTCGACGTGATCGGCGCGGGCGAGGCCGGGCTGCGCGACGGCGACTACGCGACCGCCCGGTTCTTCCGTCCCCAGGGCCTGACGCTCGATGGCGACACGCTCTACGTGGCCGACACGGAGAATCACGCCCTGCGCGCCGTGGACCTGGCCGCGCGGGTGGTGACGACCGTCGCCGGGACGGGCGAGCAGGGCTTCGAGCGCGACGCCAGCGGCCCCGGCACCGAGATCGCGCTCAGTTCCCCCTGGGATGTGGTGGCGCACGCGGGCAAGGTGTACATCGCCATGGCCGGGCCGCACCAACTGTGGGTCTACGACAGCGCCAGCGGCGAGGTCGGGCCATATGCCGGGACGGGGCGCGAAGCATTGCAGGACGGGCCGCTGCGCCAGGCGGCCATGAACCAGCCGAGCGGCATTGACACCGACGGCGCAGTGCTCTACTTCGCCGACCCCGAAGCCAGCGCCATCCGCACGGCGGACCTCGACCCCAGCGGTGAGGTGCGCACCCTCGTCGGCACGGGACTGTTCGACTTTGGCGATGTAGATGGCGTCGGCGACGAGGTGCGATTGCAGCACGCCCTGGGTGTGACGGTCGCCGACGACGGCCTGCTCTACGTGGCCGATACCTACAACAACAAGATCAAGCGCCTCAACCCGGCCACGCGCGAGAGCGTCACCTTCCTGGGCACGGGCGAGCCGGGCTTCGCCGACGGGAGCGAGGCGCAGTTCTACGAGCCGGGCGGCCTAGACTACGCGGACGGCAAGCTGTACATCGCCGACACGAACAACCACGCCATCCGCGTAGCCGATCTGGCGACGGGCATGGTCAGCACAGTGACCTTCCCCAACGTTGAGCGGCTGAGCGGCGCGGGCGCTACGTCCACCGCGCCGGGTGGCTTCAGCGGGGGAGCGTTCACCGCTGAGGGCGCGCTGCTGCTGGCCCCGCAGACGGTCGCCGCCGGGCCAGGCATCCTGCGCATCCAGGTGACCATGCCTGACGGCTACAAGCTCAACGACCTGGCCCCCTTCACAGCCATCTGGCCCGATGATCCGGTGGCTCAGGTTCCGGCGGAGTCGCGCGACATCCGCATCCTCTCGCCGGAGTTACCGCTTGAGGTGCCGGTTACGTTTGCGGTGGGGCAGACCGATCTGGCGCTCGACCTGACGGTGTACTGGTGCGAGGCGGTCAACGAGACGCTGTGCTTCGTAGACCGGGCGACGCTGGTTGTGCCGCTGACCGTGCTGCCCGACGGCGACGCGCACGCAGTCACGTTCGAGCGGGCGCTGATGCCTCCAGTAGTGTCGGACACGCTGGGCTGACCGGCCAGGGCTGGCTAGGACATCAGAGCGGAAATGGGTGCGCGGTTCGGCCTGATTGACCCCTATCCCCCGCCCCCTTTCCCCGCCGGCGATACTGTTGGCGAAATGATCGCGTAGGGGCATATGGCCATACGCCCCTACGGGGGCGCAGCGGAGCAGCGCCCCATGTGCACCAACTTAAGACTCCCAGGCGTATAGTATGGGCGGAAGGCCCCTCCCCCTGGCCCCCTCCCCGGCAAAGCCAGAGAGGGGGAAAGCGCCGTGCCAGCGATCAAAGTCCCCCTCTCTAGCTCGGCTGGAGAGGGGGATTGAGGGGGAGAGGCCTGTACAGGCGGCGATCAGACTTCCGAAGTTTCTGAAAACTTCGGAAGTCTTAGTGCGGCGGAAGGCCCCTCCCCCTGGCCCCCTCCCCGGCAAAGCCAGAGAGGGGGAAAGCGCCGCGTTGGGCGGTCAAGTCCCCCTCTCTAGCTCGGCTGGAGAGGGGGATTGAGGGGGTGAGGCCTGTACAGGCGGCGATCAGACTTCCGAAGTTTCTGAAAACTTCGGAAGTCTTAGTGCGGCGGAAGGCCCCTCCCCCCGGCCCCCTCTCCGTAAACGGAGAGGGAGAGTCGCTGTGCGGTTAAGTCCCCTCTCCGCGTGTGGAGAGGGGATTTAGGGGTGAGGTAAACCCGCACATCAGGACTTCTCAAATGTTCTCTTAGGGTAGGGTCAACCATCGAACAGCCCCTGGTGGACTTCCGCCAACGTGCTCTAGAGCGTGTTATGCACTTTCAACCCCTATCCCCCAGCCCCTTTCCCCGCAAGCAGGGAAAGGGGAGCGATTTGCCCCTCCCCGCTGGCGGGGAGGGGCCACAGGGTGGGGTCAACCATCGAACAGCCCCTGGTGGAG
>JAGPFT010000443.1 GCA_018056405.1 Anaerolineae bacterium | reverse complement strand
CGTGTGGAGAGGGGATTGAGGGGTGAGGTAAACCCGCGCAGCGGGCTTCTCAACCGGTCCATCCCAGAGCGCGCAGTGGTCGCAGAGAAAGCCTCAGAGCTTTTCCGACTTTCCCCTCCGCGCCCTCCTCATCTCAGCGGCTCAAGATCACTGCCCCAAAAAGCGAATGCACCCCCTACTTAGATGATACGGGCGGACTTGGGCGCTTCGCGTTACAATCGGGCGCGCCATATCGCCAACCATCGTTGTGAGGCGCAGGGAGGAAAAGCGCGTGCAGGACGACATTCGCACCACGCAGGAAATCTTCGGGGACTTGTTCGGCGGGCTGGCCAGCCTGGGCGCACGCGGCGTAGACGGGTTTGTGATCGCCAAAGCGCTCGCCCGGCTGCTCATCCAGCAGGGCATCATCCAAAAAGAAACATTCATTGCCACGATGCGCGAAGTGGCCCACGAAGAGATAGAGGAATCAGAGGAGATCACGAACTTCCTCAGCGAAACCTTCGCCGAGATTCTCGATCAGCTTGCCGTGCGGGCCGAGAAGGCGAGAAGCCAACAACGAGCCGACCAGTAGGCGAGGTGATCACCCAGGGACGTACTGCATACGCCTCAGACTTCCGAAGTTTCCAAAACTTCGGAAGTCTCCTTCGGCGGAACGCCCCTGGGGTGGGCGGCAGCGCAGGAAGCATGAAGATGGCGTCTATTGACCTCACCCCCTAGCCTCGCTACGCTCGGTCTTTCCCCCTCTCCGCAGCGGAGAGGGGGAAGCAAAGCGCGTGAGCGCCGTGCGGGGGTGAGGTCAAGTGAAGAGCTACAGTGCGGTGAAGCCGGCCGGCCCGGCTATCCGCTCGCTACTGCATCTCCTCCAGGTTGATGATGATCCGGCTGGTGCGCAGCGGCATGTACCCGGCGCGACCGGGGACGGCCTTAACTGCACAGACACCCGCGAACGCGCCCAGCGACGAGCACTTCTCCGGGTTGTCCGAAGCCCCAAACCCACGCAGGTAGAGCACACCCCCTTCGACCTCGAAAGCGCGCCCCGGCAACCCACCAAATCCGCCAACAGATGAGGTAGTTCCGGCAGGCGGGGGCGGCGTGCCAGCGGTCAGCGTCAGCGAATACGGGCCGACGGTGGTTCCTTCATCTATCCCGCTGCGCGTGGCGATAATGAGGAATGAGCCGCTCTCCGGCAGGCGAATGGAAATCTGGGCGTCCAGGCCGCCGGCGCTGTCGTCGTCTTCGGCGATCACCTCGTCGCTGGGGTCAAAAAGGCCCAGGTACGAGTCCAACCCGCCACCGCCGGTCATCGTAATGGTGATCTGTTCGTTGGCAGTGCCCTGGTACTCGTAGATGTGGAAGTAGCTATCGGCGGTGATCGTGCCCTTCATGGGGGTCCCCACGCTGATCATGCCCATGTGGGCCATGCCGGGCGGTAGCTGTTCCTCGGTCGTCTGCTCCTCCACGACTGTGGTTTGCTCTGGAATGCCTGCAATGAGGATGTAGTCACCACTGGTAGAACCCACATCCAGCCCGGCGCGGGTCGCCAGGATGAGGTAGCTACCTGTCTGTGGAATGGTCAGTTCCACGAACGAGTCGAACTGACCGCCATCTACCTGCGGGCCACTGTCGTCGTCTTCGGCCAGGATATCGCCAGCTTCGGTGCCGAAAGCCAGATAGGGGTCGAGCGTGCTCCCCTCGGCGGCGAACATCGCTACCACCAGGTCCGCACCAGCTTCCAGTTCCACCGTGTACACGTAGGCGTAGGCGTTGTTGGTGACCGTGCCAGTGATCGCCTCACCCAGGGTCAGATCGCCCATGAAAAAGACGCCAGGGCTGACCTCTTGCGGGCCGGTAGTGGTTGTGGTCGTCGTGGACACATTGACCGGGCCAGTGCTGCCAGCCAGCGACAGCATATACATGCCCGTCGAGGTCCCCGTGTCGAGGCCGTAGCGGGTGGCGACGATGAGGTACTCGCCTGTCCCCGGCAGCGTCACATTGAGATAGGCGTTGGCGTTACCCCCGCTGTCGTCATCCTCGGCGATGACCTCTTCCGTAGGAGAGTAGATCAGGCCCAGATAGGGATCGAGCGCGCCGTCGCCCACCATAAGAATCTGGACACGATCACCCCTTGTCCCTGTGAATGTCCACAGCTCGAAATAGGTCTTGCTGCTAATGGTCCCAGAGACGGTTTCCCCATAAGCGATGGCACCTCCGGCTGCGGCGGCATGTGGCAATGCGGGCACGATCAGCGAGACTACGATGGCGATCACCAGCCAACGGGCAAAACGTTGTGCCAACATGATTGTGTTTCCTCCCAGGCAATATCTCTCGCGGAGTGGCCACCCGTCGGGTGGCATCGGCGAGCGCTCCTGTTCTCATTATGGAATACATGGCAGGTGCTATGCAATACACGAGCAGTAAATATTCTATAAAGAGTCGTTGCAGCCTGCGCGCCAGCACGCCCACTTGCCACACGGGTGCGTGCAAAACCTGTCAGGCAACAGGGTCGCGCTCCTTAGCTTCACCCCCCTCGGCCTGCTGACGCGGGCCTCGCCGCCCCCTCTCCACGACGTGGAGAGGGGGCAAGCCGAGCGCAGCGAGGCTGGGGGTGAGGCTACTGCCAGCGTCACACGTATCACTGACACCCTTTGCATACCCTGAGCCTTGACAGCGACCGCTCCCTCCAGTATCCTGATGTACAATCGCAAGACTCATCCTTCAATGCGTTGACCGGGACGAGTACTGGCCCATCCCCGGTTCCAGGGAGAGCGGATCGCCGACTGCAAGTCCGCTCATCCGGCGAGCCAGGAAAACCCCCCGCGAGTGCGTCGCTCAACGGCGTTTGCTGCGCCCAGTATGCGACGCCGGTTGGCCCCGTTAGCAGCCGCCATGAGGACAGCGCGCCGCCTTTCGCCGCGCCCTGTCAAACTTGGGTGGAACCGCGTGGATGCTGATGACCCTCGCCCCAACTTCGGGCGGGGGTCTTCATTTTGGGGGCGTTATCGGTGTAGTATGGTGATATGGGTTTGTGCCGCATGAGACAGCAAGGATCATAGCCATGTTTGTTAAACGTGTGTGGATTGAGCCTGAACCTCAGATCGGGTTCGACCCGCTCAGCGACAGCGCGGATGTCCTGGTGGAGATGGAAGACAACAAGCTGTGGCAAGCCCACTTCGTCACCCTGCAACATCTCCAGCAGGAAATGCAGCTCAGCCTGGATGTCGCCCGCCAGCACAACGGTGCGCTGGCCCCGACGCAATTCCTGGCCCTGGAGACGCCCCACGTCATCGTCGAGAAACTGACGCCGGAGATCATCGAGGATGTCGTGGACAACCTGATGGCGCTCGGCGTGTTCGAGAGCGTCTTCGTCGAGTTCGCCAGCGAGGCCGGGCTGCTGCCTGGCTGAAAGGAGCACTGTATGACCGATCTCCCCACTGACATCC
>JAGPFT010000441.1 GCA_018056405.1 Anaerolineae bacterium | reverse complement strand
CACGCCGGACGGCGTGCCCCTCTGGGAGAGCGAGCCGCTGGGCGAGCGGGCTGTCCGCTGGGCCGTCAGTGGCGACCGGCTGGCCGTCGCCACGCCGGATGATGCGCTGACCGTTGTGGATAGCGCGGGCACACTGCTTGTCCGGCGCGCGTTCGAGGCGCTGCCCGTGCCGTTTGCGGCAGGGGAGGGCGCGTTCTGGGTATTGGTGGGGACGGCCATCGAGCGGCTTGATGCAACTCTGGCCTGGAACACCACGCTCGAGGCGGAGCGCGCGTTCAGCGCCGGGGCGGAACTGGTGGTTGGCCCGGACGGGACGCTCTACGCCTACAGCGGCGAGGGCCGCGCCCTGTACGCCTGGGGGCCGGACGGGACAGCCCGCTGGATCGCTTTCATGCCGGGCAGCCATCTGCGCCCGCCGCTGCTGGGCATTGGGGGCGGGGCGCTGCTCTACGCGCTGAGCACCGACGGGCAGCTTCTGGCCTTTGACACGGACGATGGGCGGCTGATCGCCCAACTCAGCCTGTACGATGGCGGAGTCCAGGGGACATCGGCGGCACGCTGGCTGGCGGTGGAACCGGATGACTCCGTGCGCTTCGGCAGCGGCTTCCTGACCGTAGTCGGGTTGGACGGGGCGGCGCTGCTCGCGGCTGCATCCGCGTCCGCCCCGTGATTTGCGTCAGCGCCAGGGATCGGGCTGCTTGATGAAGCGCGCCTCGATGCCGGCGTTGCGGAACCAGGCGGGCATCTGATCGCGCATGACGACCATCTCGCTGGCGTAGTGCGAGGTGCCGATCAGGTTCATGGGCAGGGTAGGCACCAGGGCGCGCATGGCTTCGCGCTGGCGCGCCGCGTACTCGTAATCCCCTTGCAGCCACCAGTACCCGGTCACGTAGGTGTCGCAGCCCAGGTCGCGCGCTTCTTGCAGGTGCTTGGGGTTATCGCCGCTGCCGGGCACGATGGCGATATGCTCGACCGGCTGGCCATTGAAGCGAATCTGGTTGTAGCGGATATGGGGTAGCTCGGTGATTTCGGCCAGGCGCTCGGCGAATTCCCCGAAACCGATGTCCGATACGCGCCCGTGCACGCTCTTGCTGCCGGTAAAGTGCGGTGAGAAGGGTGCCCAATCGCGCAGCTTGAGTGCCTTTGCCAGCGCGATCACCGTGCTGACCTCCGGGTGGCAGGCGAGCGGGGCATGGCAGCAGTAATAGCTGATGTGGTGCTCGCGCAGGTCTTCAATCTGGCTCTCGCGGATGCCGATGAAGCCGCGCCCGCACTCCTCGAAGTCTGCCGGGTGATGGGCGAAGATCAGCGCGCCCGGCGCTTCGCGCTCGACTTCCAGGGCCAGGATCGTGTCGAGCACGGCCTGATCGGGGAACACGATCAGGTACACCCGGTCAACTTCGGGCGTCGAGTCCAGCAACAGGCCGTTCCAGCCACCCTCGACGAATTCGGGGGCCTCGCGCTGGTAGATGGTCTGCTCGCCCGGCGTGAGAATCTCCAACCAGAGGGTGCTTTCGTTGTAGGCCCGGACGCTGAAGAAGTCGTCCAGTTTGTGCACTAGCTCACTCTGTATCATCGCTTCCCCCTTGTGACTGGGCCAACTGCCGCGCTTCCTCTTCGACCAGGGTCACGATAGCGGCAATCGTTGGATCAGGCGGCATCTCGTCGCCCACAGCGAGCAACTGCGCCTCGCGCACCGTCCAGGCGGGCCAGGCCACGTCCACACGCAGCAGACAGCCCTGGGTCACATCGCCCAGGACGGGCGGGCTGCTGCCCGGCGAGGGCAGCGCATCTGTCGAACGGTCAACCACCAGCGCCGGCAGTTCCGGCGGAGCGACCGCGTTCCCAGGGGCGACGGTGAACGTCACGCCGCGCTTGGTCAGCGTCCGGGGCCGGTTCCAGATGATCACCGGCATGATCATTTGCCCGGCCAGCAGGCGCAGCGACGATGGCGGGATCGGCGCTTGCTCCGGCCCGCCGATCAGCGCGCCGTCGTAGCCCATACTGTCCAGCACCAGGAAGGGCGCACGTCCCAGAGTCGCCCGGCAGACCCAGGACTGGACGGCGCAGGTATCGCCCAGGTCGAGCAGGACAACTGGCCCCTGGGCCGAGCACCGTTCCCGGTGAATGAGCGTGAACAGGCGGGGGAGCAACCTCAGTTCGCCGCACAGGTGAGCCGTCGCCAGGAAAGTGACTGTCTGCGGTACGCTCCCGGACTCGTGTGGGCTGCCGCCCTCACTGCGCTGAATCACCCCCATCGGTCGAAGTCTCGCACTGGTTTCCCAAAGGACTCGCGCCGCCGGGCGCTCACTCGCTCGACCAGGTCGGCGGGCGCTTCTCCAGGAAAGCGGCCATACCTTCCTTCTGGTCGCGGGTGGCAAAGAGCGCGTAGAACAGGTTGCGCTCGTAGGCCAGGCCGCTGGCGAGCGGCGTCTCCAGGGCCATGTTCACGGCTTCTTTGGCCATGCGGATCGCCACCGGCGCGCGCGCGGCGATTTGTGCGGCCAGGGCAGTGGCTTCTTCCAGGTAGGTTTCGACAGGCGCGACGCGATTGACCAGACCGAAGCACTCGGCTTCGGCGGCGGTCAGGCGGCGGTCGTTCAGGCACATTTCCATGGCCAGCGCCTTGCCAACTGTTCGTGTGAGGCGCTGTGTGCCGCCTGCACCAGGCATCACGCCCAGGTTGATCTCCGGCTGGCCGAACACAGCGGTCTCCGAGGCGACGATCATGTCGCAGGCCAGGGCCAGCTCGCAGCCCCCGCCGAGTGCATAGCCGCTCACGGCGGCGATGACCGGCTTGTGCAGGCCACGCAGCCGCTCCCAGCGGGCGATGAACGCTTTCTCTATCATCTCTACCGGCGTGGCCTGGGCCATTTCCTTGATGTCGGCGCCGGCGGCGAAGACTTTCGCCGTGCCGGTGATCACCAGGCAGCGCACGGACTCGTCGCGGTCGAAGGCGGCGAGCGCGCCCATCAACTCGTCCATCAGCGGGCCAGTCAGGACGTTGAAGGTGCGTGGCTCGTTCAGCCGGACGAGACCCACGCCCTCGGCGGGCCTTTCGACAAGAATATGCTGGTACTCCATAACAAGCCTGCTCCTATACGTGAGACGACAGAACACTATTCGGATAAAGAATCAGGTATGCTCTCGGCGGTTCGGGGCCAGAGATGGCACTGCGCCCAGCGGTATTCTAGCAGCCCGCGCGAGAAGCGTCCAAACGCGGGTGTGTCCAGAGGTCGTCAGCCACCCTTTTGACACAGGGCGAGGTGAGGTCCGTAGGGGCGTATCGCAATACGCCCCTAGGGGGGCGCAGCAGAGCAACGCCCCGGTTGACCTCACCCCCGCTCGGCGCTGACGCGCCTCGCCGCCCCCTCTCCAGCATGGAGAGGGGGCAAGCCGAGCGTAGCGGGGCTGGGGGTGAGGTTGATCGGTCGCCCTCTCAATGCTTCTCATGCTGC
>JAGPFT010000440.1 GCA_018056405.1 Anaerolineae bacterium | reverse complement strand
CCTGACGCGCTCAACGCGCGCGCCGACGGCTTTGTTGCTCATCGCAAGCGCACGCAGCCGCCGGGCGCGTCGCTGGGCAGCATCTTCAAGAACCCGCCGGACGACTATGCCGGCCGTCTGATCGAACCGGCGGGCCTGAAAGGGACGGCCATCGGCGGGGTGCAAATCTCGCCGGTGCACGCCAATTTCATCGTCAACACCGGCGAGGGCACGGCGGCTGACTACCGCGCGCTGATCGCGCTGGCGCAGCACACCGTGCACGACAAGTTGGGCGTCGCGCTGGAGTTGGAGATCGAGTTGATCGGGGAGTGGGAAGACGAGTGAGCGGTCGTTCTACTTCTACATGTTCTAAATTGACGAAGTTTTCTCGTGTGAGTCCTGCAAAAAGCCTTTGGATTGAATTCTGGACACACCTATGTTTTGCTGTTCTTATGTTTTTGGTGTTGTTCAGAGAAGGGTTCTCGGTAGACAGATTGGGGCTGTCCGCTTTTGCGGGCAGTTTCGTCGCCTTGGTGCTGATGCCGGGCTATCAAGTTTGCGAGGAGCAAACCGGAGAAAAGATTGGAGTCATCCAGGGGTGGAGCGTCATCCTGCGCATTATCTATCTTACATCCCGTGCTTTCTCACTTCTCCTATATCGAGTTCCCTGGCCTGGGGTTGCGCGGCTGGGTGGGAATGTAATATTTACGATAGCAACATTTCAATTGGTACAGGCGATTTATCTTTGGATATTGCTATATAATGACCCCCGAAAAGGAGACCCCAAGCCAGGGTGAAACAAAGTATAGAGGCCATCTGAGAAGTCTTTCTAACCCCTATCCCCCCGGCCCCCTTTCCCCGCAAGCGGAGAAAGGGGGAGCAAGCTCAAGTCCCTCCCTGTTGGCGGGGAGGGATTTAGGGTGGGGTTGTCCTTCTTCTCAAACAGCCTCTTACTGATTAGCGAGAATTGACCGCTGACAACCAACACACTCACCAATAACCAACTACCCTTTGGGGGAGCAACGCCGCATGACACACGAGGCACGATTACTGGGCCGGGGCCGCATCACAGACCTGGCATGGACACCGGACGGGCGCGCATTGGGCGTGGCGGGATCGCTGGGCATCTGGCTGTACGACGCGACGAACCTGGACGCGCCGCCGCGCCTGGCCGTGCCCCACGACGATCCGCTGCTCAACCTGGCCTTCAGCCCGGACGGAAGCCTGATCGCCGCCGGGACGGAGAGCGGGACGGTGCGCGTCTGGGCGCTGGCCGAGGGCCAGGGGCCGGCGCTGCGCCATGTCTTCGAGGGCTTCTACGGGCAGGTGGATGCGGTGGCCTTCAGCCCGGAGGGGGCGCTGCTGGCCGCCAGCGGGCAGGATGGCGTGGTGCGCGTGTGGGAGCTTGGGCGCGGGCGGCAATGCTTCACCATCAACCCGCAGCGCTACGATCCCGCCGACGAGGACGGTCCGCCGCCGGTCTACGGCCTGTCGTGGATGCCGGATGGCAAGCTGCTGGCAACCGGCAGCTTCGATGGTTTTGTCCGGCTGTGGGATGCGGCGACGGGGGCCTTCGTGCGCGAGATGCACGGCACGGGCGCGTGGATCGCGCATATTGCGTGCAGCCCCAATGGGGCGACGATAGCCGCCGCGCGCGTGGATGGCACGGCCTGGGTGTGGGACGCCCAGACGGGTGAGGACCTGTTCATCATGGAGGCCCACGCTGGCGTGACCGAGCGCGTCGTCTACAGCACGCAGTGGGACACCGCCGGGCCGACGCTGGCCTCGTGCGGCAGCGACGGCGAAGTTGTGCTGTGGTCTGCCGCGACAGGCGACTACCTGGGCAGCCTGGGCGGTCACGCCGGCGGGGTGATCGCGGCGTCGTTCAGCCCGGATGGCAAATGCATCGCCGTCGCCAGTTGGGATCATGCCATCCGCGTCTGGCAGGTGGATGCGACGACTGGCACGGCCCAGCTTGCCCACACGGTGCAGGGGCACATGGATAGCGTGCACACGCTGGCCTGGCACCCGACGGAGCCGGTGCTGGTGACGGCCAGCGACGAGGATGTACTGCGCATCTGGGATGCCGACGCCGGGACGCTGCGCGCGACGCGGCTTGGCGAGCCGTTGGCGCTGCGCTGCGTGGCCTACAGCCCGGACGGAGCGCTGCTGGCGGTGGGCGGCCAGGATGGATCGCTGCGCGTCGAGGATGCCGCTACGGGTACGACCCTCATGGAATTCAACGGGCACACCGAGCCGCTGCTCGATCTGGCTTTCAGCGCCGATGGCGTGTGGCTGGCTTCGGCAGGAGCCGACAACATCGCCCGCGTGTGGGATGTAGCAACCGGCCAGCAGGTGCGCGCGCTGACCGAGTTCGCCGGGCGCGTCACCAGCGTGGCCTTCAGCCCGGATGGGTCGCTGCTGGCCGCCGCCGCCGAAGATGGTGTGGTGCGCGTGTACGACGCCTTTCGCTGGGAGCGCGTCCATCGCTTCCCCGCCGACGCAGGCGTGGTGCACGCGGTCGCTTTTAGTCCCGACGGCTCGGTGCTGGCGGCAGCTTGCCACAACCGGACGGTGCGCCTGTGGGGTATGGAAGAGGGCGCGCCGATTGGCACGCTGCGCGGGCATCGCGCTCCGGCGTTGGACGTGGCCTTCCGCGAGGACGGGCGCACGGTGGCCTCGGCGGGCGTGGATGGCGACGTGCGCCTGTGGGACGCGCTGACTGACCGCGCGCTGGCCGTGCTGGAAGGCGGCGGGACGGCGGCGACGACGGTTGGCTTCAGCGCCGACGGTCGCTGGGTGGCGGCGGGCGGGGCTGATGGCGTCGTGCGGGTGTGGGATGTGCCGGAGGTTGGCGCTGCATCCTGAGGCGGACGCCCGGCGTGGTGGTAAGTGCCTGGGTGCCCATTTATGAAATTTTCCTGAAATTCCTTCCATGAAGCTCTGGCTCGCCCTCAGCAGGGCGGGCGTTGCGCAGCCAGGGTGCAGAACCAGACTTCCGAAGTTTTAGGAACTTCGGAAGTCTGGCTGAGGGCGTATCGCCCTGCGCCTCTGCGACGCCTCACCCCCTAGATCCCCCTCTCCAGCCGAGCTAGAGAGGGGGATTTAAGGGGAGGGGCGTTGCTGCCAGATACGCCCCTACGGGGGCGTATCGCCGCATATCCCTCATGCGAACTGGCAGTAATGTTTGGGTAGGCGCTTGTAGGGGCGGGTTTGCAAACCTGCCCCTACAAGACATTTATGCATATTTACCTGACTTGAATGTCAAATCTCATAAGAATACTCTGTGTCTTTCTCCGCGTCTTCTGCATCTGCAGTTCAAGAATCTTGTCCCGTCGGGGAATGCGCTCACTGCCTTTGGGGTGCATTCGGATTTGGGGGCAGGTGCAGAGATCGGTTGCAGACCTCACCCCCCGGCCCCCTCTCCATATACGGAGAGGGGGAGTAAGTATCTGGCTCAGTCCCCTCTCCGCGTGTGGAGAGGG
>JAGPFT010000439.1:1656-3467 GCA_018056405.1 Anaerolineae bacterium | reverse complement strand
CTACGACAGCCGCCGTTTCTTGCACTGGCTGTCAGGACGGCCCAACCGCTATATCATGTGGCGCGCGCTGGTCTTTGTCGGCGTAGCCGCGCTGACCTCGTTCGCGCTGAGCTGGTTCGGCCAGGATACCGACCTGCTCTATCTGGTGATCTGGGGCGTGACCGCTGTCCTGGCCACCTGGCCGGAGCCGCCCAAAGAGGTCAAGCAGAAGTTCAGGCTGACGCAGCGCGCGGCGCGCCTGCTGATCACGGCCTTCGCCCTGGCGGTCATCGTCGCCGTTGGCACCGAGGTCACGCTCAATACAGCGGTTTCGGCCAGCGAGCGCACGAAGTTCCTCGTCATCACGGGCGTGGGACTGGTCGTCTATCACCTCAGCCCGCTGACGCTGCCGCTCGCCAACCTGCTCATGCTCCCCGTCGAGGCGGGCTTCCGGCGCATGTTCGTCGCCCGCGCCCGGCGGACACTGCGCCGGGCCAATCCGGTGGTGATCGGCATCACCGGCAGCTACGGCAAAACGAGCACCAAAGAGTATCTGGCTCACATTCTGCGCGGGCGCTATGAGGTGTGGGCCACGCCCAAGAGCTACAATACGCTGATGGGCGTCTGCCTGACCATCAACAGCGATCTCAAGCACAGCGGCCCGCTCGATTATTTCATCGTCGAGATGGGAGCCTATGTCGAGGGCGAGATTCGCGCCATCTGCAAGCTGACCAGGCCGCAGATCAGCATCGTGACCGCCGTCGGGCCGCAGCATCTCGAGCGATTCGGCAGCATCGCGGCAACTGCCCGCGCCAAGTACGAGATCATCGAAGCGCTGCCGCGCAACGGTGTGGGCGTCTTCAACTGGGACGACCACGAAGTGCGCACCATGTACGAGCGCGGCTACCCGGACACGCGCATCGCCGTGACCTGGGAGAACGCCGAGCACGCCATGCAACTTCGTTTTCTGGCGCGCGACATTCGCCAGACAGTGGAGGGCCTGACCTTCAAAGTCGTGGACACCTTGCTGCGCGAGCAGGAGCAGTTCAGCACGCCGCTGGTCGGCAAGCACAACGTGACCAACGTCCTGCTGGCGACGGCGGTCGCGCGGCATCTGGGGATGCCGCTGCGCGAGATCGCCGTGCGCGTGGCCACGCTGCAATCGGCGGAGCACCGCCTGCAACGCAAGACGCTTCCGGGCGGCATCACCATCATTGACGACGCCTACAGCGCCAACCCCGTCGGCGCGCGCAACGTGCTCGACGTGCTGGCGCTCTACCGCGATGGGCGGCGCGTGCTGATCACGCCCGGTATCGTCGAGCTAGGGCCGCTGCACGCCCAGGAAAACCAGACCCTGGGCCGCCTGGCTGCCAGAGTGTGCACCGACATTGTGCTGGTGGGGATCGAGCAGAGCCGCCCGATCCAGCAGGGCATCCGCGAGACGGGCTTCCCAGAGGAACATCTTTTCGTCTACGACACGCGCGAAGAAGCCATCGCCTGGTTCCAGCGCGAGCTAAGAGACGGCGACACCGTATTGTTCTTGAACGACCTGCCGGACACATACCTCTAGCAGCCGCCCGGCAGGCGGTCTCCGCGACAAAGGAATGCGTTCAGCATGAGCAACGAAACAACCAAGAAGACAGTGGGCGTCATTTTCGGCAGCCGCTCGGTCGAGCATGATGTCTCGATTGTCACGGCGCAGCAAGTGATGCAGGCGCTCGACGCGCGCAAATACGAGGTCGTGCCGATCTACATCACCCGCGATGGTCGCTGGGTCTCCGGCCCCGGCCTGCGCGATCTCAGCACCTTCCGCTCCGACGACATCCCGGAGA
>JAGPFT010000439.1:0-1556 GCA_018056405.1 Anaerolineae bacterium | reverse complement strand
GTGATGCAGGCGCTCGACGCGCGCAAATACGAGGTCGTGCCGATCTACATCACCCGCGATGGTCGCTGGGTCTCCGGCCCCGGCCTGCGCGATCTCAGCACCTTCCGCTCCGACGACATCCCGGAGAGAATGGGCATCAAGGAGGTCATTCTCTCGCCCAGCACCGCCCATCACGGGTTGATCGTCTCGCCGGTTAGCGGGCTGCTCGCACGCAGCCAGGTTCGCGCACTGGATGTGGCCTTCCCGGTGGTGCACGGCTCGCATGGCGAAGATGGGACCCTACAGGGCCTCTTCGAGCTGGCCGACATCCCCTATGTGGGCACCGGCGTGCTGGCCTCTGCCGTCACGCGCGACAAGATCATGCTCAAAACCGTGCTGACCGGCCTGGGCATCCCGGTCGTCAAGTGGGTCGCCTTCACCCGCCAGGAATGGGTCGCCGCTGCGGATGCGCTCCTTGCCCGCATCGAGTCCGAAGTTGGCTTCCCCGCGTTCGTCAAGCCGGCCTCGCTGGGGTCAAGCATCGGCGTGGCGCGGGCCAACAACGCCGGCGAAGCGCGCACCTACATCAACCTGGCCGCCAACTTCGACCGGCGCATCCTGGTGGAGGCGGCAGTAGAGAGCGTCATGGAGATCAACTGCGCGGTGATGGGCAACGCCGATGTGCGCGCATCCGTGCTTGAGCAGCCGATAAGCTGGCAGGAATTCCTGACCTACGAGGAAAAGTACATGCGCAGCGAAGGCGCGGCTGGCATGAAAGGAGCCGAGCGCCGCATCCCTGCCCCCATCAGCGACGACCTGACCGCGCACATCCGCGAGACGGCTGTGCGCGCGTTCCGGGCGGTAGATGGGCGCGGCATTGCCCGCGTGGACTTCCTGGTACGCGAAGAGACCGACGAGGTTTACCTGAACGAGATCAACACCATGCCCGGCTCGCTCGCCTTTTACCTGTGGCAGGAAGAGGGCATGACCCCCGCTCAGGTCGTGGACGAGCTGATCCGGCTGGCGCTGGAAGCGCACGTCGAAAAGCGCAAGACCATGTACAACTACAAGACCGGGCTGATCGCGCACGCGGCGGCGCGCGGACTGAAGGGCATCAAGAAGTAACGGGCGCGTGCAAAGGTTGTCAGCGCCACGTGCGAGGCTGGCAGCAGCCTCACCCCCAGCCTCACTGCGCTCGGCTTGCCCCCTCTCCACGACGTGGAGAGGGGGCGGCGAGGCCCACGTTAGTGGGCCGGGCGGGGGTGAGGCTAGGGAGCAGGGTGTGTGCAAAGGTTGACAACGACTCGCTGGACGCAGGGTATTGACCTCACCCCCAGCCTCGCTGCACTCGGCTTGCCCCCTCTCCATTCGAATGGAGAGGGGGCGGCGAGGCGCGTCAGCGCCGAGCGGGGGTGAGGCTAGGGAGCAGGGTGCGTGCAAAGGTTGACAACGACTCGCTGGACGCAGGGCATTGACCTCACCCCCAGCCTCACTGCGCTCGGCTTGCCCCCTCTCCATTCGAATGGAGAGGGGGCGGCGAGGCGCGTCAGCGCCGAGCGGGGGTGAGGTCAACCAGG
>JAGPFT010000438.1 GCA_018056405.1 Anaerolineae bacterium | reverse complement strand
CGGTAGCGCCACGCGCCCGCCTCGTCAATCTGCTCGCTGCTCAGCGTGACGGTATCGTTGGGCAGCAGCACCGCCCCATCCACGACCGGGTAGCCGAACGCCTGATCGATCACTGCGCCGTTTTCGTAGGGCAGATAGTAAGCAACCGTAACCGTGTGCACCTGGCCAGGGCGCAGCGGCCACGTATCGCGCACCACTGGCACCCCGTCCACCACCTCCACGTCATAGCGCTGGCTGCCCTCAGTCTGCATGGGCTGGATGCCGAAAGCCGCCGGCGGCAGCTCAATCGCCACCGACACGTACCAGTCGTTCGGCCCGGCGGTCTCGTCCAACGTCACAATGCGGTCGCCGGTGTTGGCCAGTTCCAGGCGCAGCCACACTTCCAGCCCAAACTGCTCAATCGGCGCGTAGTTGATCAGCATCTGCGCCCAGGTGATGGCGATGGTCGAGGTATCGGTCGTGCGCTCGTACACGGTGATGTCCTGGGTGACGGTCTCCTCGTCGCCATTGATCGCCGGAACCTGCGCGCCCTGGGCAATGCCGTCGTAAGTCACCTGCACCAGGTAGATGTTGCCCACTGCGCGGGCGACATTCTCAAAGGTGAACGCGCCCCCCTCACCGGACTCCCCTTGATAGACGCCGGCCAGGTTGCCGTGCACGTCCAGCGCGTAAAGCTGCATGGGCAGCCCCGCCGGAATCGCCTCACCACCTGCCGTGCCCTGCACCAGCCGACCCCGGACGGTCAGGGTTGCCTCCTGATCCAGCGTGGGCAACGCCGCAGGCGTGGCGTCGCCTGTCTCCGCTTCTGCCGCACTGCCCATCATGCTCGCCGGGTCGAACTCCAGGATGAAGGTGATCAGCCCGTTGATCTCGTCGGCGGTCAGCGTCTCGCCGTAGTCTTTGGGCATAATGTCCCCGTAGCCCTCGACGACGAACGCGCCCGGCTCGACGATGGACTGGCGTATGTACTCCTGCGCCGATAGACCAGCGACGACCGTCGGGGCGCGGTCGCGCATGGCGCTTAGCGACGGCCCCACACCCTCCGCCGCGCCGTGACACACAGCGCATTCGCGCATATACACCTGGAAGCCCAGATCATAGTCGGCGGCGGGCAGGTCAGCGCTACCGGATGTGTCTTCTGGCTCCGCCGCTTCCGGCGAGCCGGTCGCGGAGACGGCGGTTTCGCCGGGCGTGGGCGGGGTGGTGGGCAGCGGAGTATTCGTCGGCGGTTGGGTGGGCAGCGAGGCAATTTCTTGCTCGCGGATGGTCTTTGGCTCGCCCGACGTGTTAATGCCGCAGGCGCTCAGCAGCACCAGCAGGGCGGTGGCGAGGGTGATCCAGCGAAGACGGATAACTACACGATGGCTCATGGCGATTCCTGAATCTCATTGCACGCAGCAAGCGAAGAGTTGACCGGATTCGTTCACCCCGCACGCTTGGTCTTGGCCTGGCGCGTCTCGCGCAGCGCCGCAACTGCTGCCTCGACGCGCGCCTGCTGGCTGGCAACCTCCGCCTCTAGCTCATCCATCCGCTTGAGGATGGCCACCGCCAGGCGGATCAGATAGATGCGCTGGGCGGCGTAGGTCGCATCGGTCAGCTTGTCCATGTCATAGTCGAAGTCGAGGTCGCGGATGGCGCGCAGCACGCGGTCTTTCTCGGCGTGCAGCGTCTCCAGGGCTTGCCGCTGGCGCGCGCTGCCCGCGCGCCCCCCTACGCTGCTGGACGGCGTTTCTTCGCGTTCCAGCAGCGGCAGGAGCACAAAGAGGCCCAGCGCCCCGGTCAGCAGAATGGCCAGAATGGTAGCTTCTAGGGACATGCGTCACAACTTTGCCGTAGGGGACGCCGTGCGGCGTCCCACCCCAACCAAGCGGTGCATTCCGCGCCAGAATGCTGGCGAGTTCCCTAACCGGTGTTCCTGCAGGGGCGCTGTCCTGCTGCGCCCAGGTTGACCTCACCCCCAGCCTCGCTACGCTCGGCTTGCCCCCTCTCCACATTGGAGAGGGCGGCGCGGCCTGCGTCAGGGGGCCGGGCGGGGGTGAGGTCTGTAGGGGCGTATGGCCATACGCCCCTACGAGAGCAGGCTGCCTACAGGACTATTCTGGCTGCACCCTGACTCGCTGCGCCCGCCGGATCAGCCTTCCAGCGCGCGCTCAATCGCATTGCGCAGATCGCGCTCGTTCGGCTCCGACAGGAAATGCCGGACGATCTCGCCCTGCGTGCTGATCACGAATGTCTCCGGGATACCGGTGATGCGATAAGCCGCTTCCATGCGCCCGCCCTGATCCGGCGCGTTCGGGTAGGTGACCCCGTACTCGACGAGGTAATCGAGCGCCTCCTTGAGCGGGTCCTCGGTGTTGATGCCCAGGAAGATCACGCCCCGGTCGCGGTAATCGTTCCAGACGCGCTCCAGCAAGGGCGCTTCTTTCTGGCAGGGCGCGCAGTAGCTCGCCCAGAAATTGACCACAACGGCTTTGCCGCGCAGATCGGCCAGGGTGACGCTCTCGCCGCTCATGGCCATCTGCTCGAACTCGAACATAGTCACGGCGAAGTCCGGCGCGGGGCCTTCGGTCGGCGTGGCCTGGCTGCGCTGGTAGAGTGCGTAGCCGATCACGATCAGCAGGCCGGCGATGACCAGGCCGGCTACGACGGTGAACATCGAGAAACGCTGCTTGACCTGCGGCGGCCTGGCCTCCTCACCCTCAGCGGCAATCTGCGCCAGCCAGTCCGGCAGGTCAGTCTGATCCTGGGCCTGGGGAATCTGGTTGTCGGTCATGAGTCAAGTCCTTCCAACTCACGTTGTAGCCGCTCAAGCAGCGCCGGATCGAGGTCGTCGGGCACGGGGCGGCTGTGCAGCCGCTCGCCCGACCGGTGCGCTATCTGGCCGACTTGCTGGCCACGCCGCCGCAGGTTGCGCACCTGTGCGCCGCCCACGACGGCGATCAGCGCGACAATGGCGAGGGGCACGCCGAAAGCGATGGCGCGGTCGGTTTTGTCGCGCGGAAGCGAGGCGACATCCGCGCCATAGCGCTCCACGAAATAGTCTATGATCTCGTCCTGCGTGCGCCCCTCGCCAAGCTGCCGCGCGATCTCCTGACGCCACTGGCGACAGGCGATGCTCTCGCACTCGTCCAGCGGGATGCCTTCGCACACGTCGCAGTACATCTTGCTGGCGACGGCGTTCACGTCGTCCAGGGTCACGCCCGGCGGCAGCTCAAAGTCGCTGCCCTGCGCCGCCGCGCGCCCGGCGGAGAAGCTCCCCAGCAGGACCAGCGCCAGCAGAACCAGCAGGACGATCCAGGGGCCGCGCGCGCGCTTGCCTGTGTCCCCCATCCCCGGCCCTTCCCCCACGAGGGGGGAAGGGAGAAGAGCGCGCAGGCTAAGCCCCTCCCTCCTTGTGGGGGAGGGGTTTGGGGTGGGGGGAACCAACGTCTCAAAAGGCCGTTCACGGTGTGTCATGGTCAGTCCCCTCCCGCG
>JAGPFT010000437.1 GCA_018056405.1 Anaerolineae bacterium | reverse complement strand
GCCCTGGCGCTGGTGGTTGTGACCGCCGGATTCTGGCTCATCGGCGCGCGGCAGTACGGCGCGGACGTGCGCATCATCAATACGGAGATGGTTGCTACGGCCCGATGGGTGAGGGCGAATCTGGCTGAAGACGACCTGCTCGCCGTGCATGATATTGGTGCGGTGGGCTACTTCGCGCCGCGCCCCATCTTTGACCTGGCGGGACTGGTCAGCCCGGAGATCGTGCCGCTTTTCCGCGACGGAGAAGCGATCATGCGGCTGATGTGCGCGCGCGGCGTTGCTTACCTGATGGTGATGCCCGACCAGCGCCCGGTTCCGCCTGACGACCCGCGTTTGGGGGGAGCGCCTATCTTCATCACTGGCGCGCCCTACGCCCCGGCGGCAGGCGGCGGCAACATGGCGGTCTATCGCCTGGAATGGCCAGCGGGGTGCGCCTGGTAGACGGGGTTCACGAACAGGTTGTCGGGCAGTTGGCGGAATGCCCCCATCCCCGGTCCCTTCCCCCAGCCAAGCTAGGGGAAGGGGAGAGCCGCCTGCCAGATCGTCCCCCCTCTAGCTCCGCTGGAGGGGGGATTGAGGGGGGAGGCGTTCGGAGAACATTCTCGGTATGCCGAGCAAATGTTCTATTGTGAGATCGGGGGCCATGAACTATGCTAAGATCACGCCCGGCGCGACGGGCCGAAGGTCGCGGCTGCACATTGGAGTGAGCGCCCGCTGATGGAACAGGACTCCACTGCTATGATTCCAGCGCGGATCAGGATGGTGATCGTGGACGATCATCCTGTATTCCGCCAGGGGCTGCGCAACATCTTTGCTACTGAGGACGGTATCGAGGTGTTGGCCGAAGCGTCAACGGGCGAAGAAGCCTTGCAGTTGGTGCACGATCTGCATCCCGACGTGCTGCTGCTGGACATCAATCTGCCGGGCATCAATGGCCTGCAGGTTGCCAGCCGGCTGAAGGCGGAACAGGTCGCCACCGCAGTGGTGTTGCTGACAGCCTATGACGACATGGAACAGGTGCTGCACGCCATGCGCTCTGGAGGCGCGGCCTATTGCCCGAAGGACATTGAGCCGGAGAAGTTGGTGGAGGTAGTCCGGTCGGTCATGCGCGGCAACTACGTGGTGGCTGGAAGAACCTTCACGGGCGCTGAGCTGCGGCAGTGGCTGGATGCGGGTGTGGAGGCGATGACCGGCCCCTACATGGAGGACCCCACTGAGCACTTCGTGCCGCTCAGCGCGCGCGAAATGGAAATTCTCCAGTTTGTGACGCGCGGCAAGAGTAACAAAGAGATCGCGCAGTTGCTAGGAATCAGCCACCAGACGGTCAAGAACCACATGACCTCCATCCTCAAGAAGCTCGACGTGCGCGATCGGACGCAGGCCGCGATCTATGCGCTGCGGCGGGGATGGGTGCGCCCGCAGGACAACAAGCAGGCGAAGTAGCGAGGGTCTGAATAGCGAACAGCGAGGAGTGGCAGCGATGGCTCAGGGTGCTGCGATCCCACAGGATGAAGCGCTGCACGAGTTCGAGATCGAGTACGAGAACATCCGCAAGCGCGTGCTGGAAAACCAGCAGTTGATCGAGCAGACGCAGGTTGAAGTGGGGCGCATCCGCGACCGCCATGTGGCGATCAGTGCGCAGCTCAGCCGGGTGGAGACGAATTTCGATACGATTCCCCGCGCCGACATCAAGGCAGCGTATGACAGCGCCTTTGACATCAGAACGCGGCTACTCACACTGCAAGGGCAGCTTGAGAAGGCCAAAGCCACGCTCAAGGAACTGCAGCATTTCGAGGAGCTACTGGGCCGGCTGCTGCGCTTGATGCGCAGCATGGGGCCGGACGCTGTGTTCCGACAGGTGATCGCCCCCGCGCCGGAGCAAGGCGAAGGGGAGGCGGACCGCCTGTCCAGGCGGGCGATCATCAACGTGGTCGAGGCCCAGGAAGCGGAGCGCCAGCGACTCGCCCGGCAAATGCACGATGGGCCAGCGCAGTCGCTGACCAACTTCATTCTGCAGGCGGAGATTTGCCAGCGGCTCTTTGACCGCAACCCGGATCGCGCCGAAGAGGAGCTAGGTAACCTGAAAACGGCTGCCAGCACGACATTCCAGAAGGTGCGCGATTTCATCTTCGACCTGCGCCCGATGATGCTCGACGACCTGGGGCTGGTGCCGACGATCCGGCGCTACGCAGAGGCCTACGAAGAGAAGACGGGCATCAAGACGCAGTTGAGTGTGACGGGGGATGAGCGCCGGCTGCCGAGCCACATTGAGGTTATGATGTTCCGCTCGATCCAGGCTGTGATGGGCAACGCGCGCGATAGCCTGGGGGCGAAATCCATGAGCATTGTGGTGGATGTTGGCCCGGAGTGGCTCAAGGCGACCATTGAGCACGATGGGCGCGGCTTCGATACCAGCGAGATACTCTCCCACGAGGGGCGGGGTGATGCGCTGGGGCTGCGCACGCTTCAGGAGCGCATTGAGTTAGTGGGAGGGGCACTGGACATCACGAGTACGGAAGAAGATGTGAGTCGCTTCGTGATCTTGCTGCCGGCGGTATGACACCGCCGGTCATGCTTCCATTCGGTATTGCGCAGGGACAGAGCAGTACGACGCTCTGCCCCTGCCTGTTATAGGACTCTTGGCCTGTTTGCGCATTTTTTTCATAGGAATACACTAGATAGCAACCCATTGGGGCCTGATGCAAACTCCGGGCTGGTTCGGACTATTCGGGAGGAAACCCTATGCGAGGTCGGGTGCTCATTCTACTGGGCGCGGTCATCTTGCTGGTGGTCGTGCTGGTTGTTGTCCTCATGTCCGGCGATGATGGCGGTCAGGAAACTACCGCTCAGGCTACGGAGGTGGGGGGGGAAGCCGCGGGTGGCACAGAGGGAGCGCCGGCTGCCGATACGGGTCTGCGCGCCCTCAACATGGTTGAGATTGTTGTCGCCGTCCAAGACCTGCCGCGCGGGATCGTGATCCCGTCCGACGGCGTTGGCGTAGTACCCTGGCCGCAGGAAGCGCTGCCTGAAGCGGGGAACTACTTCACGGCGAACGAGTTGCAGGATGTGATCGGACAAGTGGCGCGCACCGACATCTTCCGCGGCTCTCCGATTCTGGCTCGCCAGGTGGTGCCCAATCTGTACGAGGTCGCCCGCACAGGGTCGGACGCCGCCGCTCTCATGCGCGTGTTTGAGGGGGACGAGTCGCGCGTGGCTGTTTCCATTCCGCTCGATCCGACCGGCGTAGGACAGGTGGCTTATGGTATTCAGGCAGGCGACTTTGTAGACGTTATCCTCTCATTCCTCTACATTGATGTTGATCCTACTTTCCAGACGCGGATGCCTAACAACGTTTCGCTGATCACGCGCCTGGAGACGGGCGAGTTGAGCATCGGCTCGCCACGTCAGGGCCGCCCAGAGGCGAGCACTCTCTCGCCGGAAGGGGTGCTGCTGAGTCCCAGCGAGACGTCGCAGC
>JAGPFT010000436.1 GCA_018056405.1 Anaerolineae bacterium | reverse complement strand
CAGGAACCAGGCTCGATCACGTGCCAGGTCGCCGACCAGGGAATCGGCATTGCCGCAGAGGAACTGGAGCGCATCTTCGAGCGAGGCTACCGCGTGCGCAGCAAAGAGACCGATCGCAGTGAAGGCACCGGCGCGGGGCTGGCTATCGTCAAGACGATTGTCGAGAAGCACGGCGGAAAGGTCTTCGTCAGCAGCACGCCCGGTGAGGGCAGCGTCTTCGGTTTCACCCTGCCCACCGCCTAGATCGCGCAGGGGCGTATTGCATACGCCCCTGCCAGGGACTTCCGAAGTTTCCAAAACTTCGGAAGCCTCTTTCGGCGGAATGTCCCTCCCCCTGGCCCCCTTTGGCTTCGCCGGGGAGGGGGATAAGCACTACGCCGGCGACAAAAGTCCCCCTCTCTAGCCCGGCTGGAGAGGGGGATTTAGGGGGAGAGGCGACCCTATGGCCCCCACCTCGCGCCGCTATTCGTCGTCTGCGTGATGCTGCAACCAGTCGGCGGACAGCCACTCGAAGGACGACCAGGAGCGTGGTCGCTCGCGCGGGACGACGATGGGCAGTGCGTGCGGCATGAGATCGGCGATGATCGGCGTTGTGCCTAGCGGGTCCCCGTCAATCTGTGTGGGCTGCGGTATCCTGGCGTCCACGACGATGCGCTTGCGCGCCGAGAAGTAGAGGATCGCCTCCGGCGGCAGGCCGCTGCCCGCTACCAGATTGGCCACACCGGTGAGCACGCGCGCCGGGTTGAGCGGGCGCAGCACCCCCGCATAGAGCAGACCGTCGTCTGGCTGGATCGCGTCATTGATCACGGAGATGCCGTTGATCCAGGTCAGCGCGCCGGTCGCCGTGACAAAGGCCATAATTCCCTCCACACGGATGGGCGATTGCCCGTCGAGCGAAATCAGGTACTCCACCGGCCTGGTCTGGCGTAGCGACTTGATCCCGGAGAGGCCATAGGCGAGCAGGCCCAGCCGGTCTTTGTCCTCGCGCGTGACATCGAAAGCCACCTCTGCCTCGAACCCCGTCGAGACGCGCAGCACCGAGCAACGATCCCCCACGCGGGCCAGGTCAATGCGCCGGATCAGCCCTGGGCCAAGCGCCACCTTCAGGGCCGGCTCCAGGCGGTGCGGCAGCCCCAAAAAGCCAGACACCACGTTGCCCGTGCCGACCGGCACCCACGAGAAGGGCAGCATCGCCTCACCCAACGCGCGGAACGCGCCGGAGATGCCCTCCATCAGCGTGCCGTCGCCGCCGGCAATGAGGATGCGATCTACGCCCGCTGCAACGCCCTGCTCGATGGCCCGCGCGAAGTCAAAGTCCGGCGTGGTGGCGTGCAGGGTAATGCGCGGGTAGCGGATCGCGCGCAGCCGCTCCAAAACCACCTGTCCCCGCTTCGATCCCGAAGCGGGGTTGACCATCGCCAAAACGTGCTGGGGCGCGTCCACGCCCGGCCACTGCGCGTCGGTCATTGCCTCTCCCACTGCCTGTCCCTTCACCTACAGTATACCCACAACTTCCGCAAGCCTGAAACCTTCCATCAGATTGACACCTGGCGCGTGGTCGGCGTCGGCGTGGGCGTGGGGGTTGGACTTGGCGGAGTGGCCGGGTTCAGCGTGGGGGTCGGCGTGGACGTGACCACCGGCGGCGGCGTGGGGGAAGGAGTCGGGCTGACGGTCGGCAGCGGCGTGTAGGTGACGGTTGGCGTTGGCGTCGGGTTCACCGGCTCGATCACGCTCTCGTGCATGAACACCGTGTCGCGGTAAGCGCCGTTAGGGTTTAGCTCGACCACGTACCATTCCGGGTTGTCGGGCGAACGGCCATAGACGCATAACTCGGTGCCGTAGGTGACGACATCGCGCACCGGGCATTGCAGCCTGTCCGTGCTGGGGCAGTCGCGGTACACTGCCCGCTCGACGCTGACGCGGAACATCAGGCAAGGGGGTAACGGCGTGAACGTGGCGGGGACGTACAGCGTCGGCAGGCTGAGCAAGGGGGCTGCCCCGGCGGTCGCGGTGGACAACGCCTGGCGGGTTACCTCTGCTGTGATATTGCCCTGGTCCTCAAGAAACGACAGGACTCCCGTCCACACGTAGTAGCCGCCAAACACAACCAGCGCCCCCACCAGGACGATCAGCAGCGGCGAAGGCCCGGACGAGCGGTACCTCATTGTGCTCTGCTCCGTCACCACTCCGTTGCGCGCGTCATGTCAAAGTCGTATCCGGCAGAGGCCGCCCCCAACAGCCTGCCATGCAATGGTTATTGGTTACTGGTAGAGCGCATCCGATACAGAAGGTGCGTGCAAAACCTGTCAGGTAGTGGCGCTGCTCCGCTGTGCCCTGGTTTACCTCACCCCCGCTCGGCTTGCTGACGCGGGCCTCGCTGCCCCCTCTCCAGCATGGAGAGGGGGCAAGCCGAGTGTAGCGAGGCTGGGGGTGAGGTCAATGCTTCCACGTCAAACGAGCGGCTGACAACCTTTGCACGCACCCGACACAGAGCCTCTCTTGCTAAAACCAAAGACCAGTCACCAATCACCCCTTCTCACTTCAGTCCCACCAACTCGCGCCGCACGTCCTCCGCTATCCAGACGTGCGTGCCATCCAGCACTACCACTGCGCACTCGGCAACAGCGGAGTCGAGCAGCCATTCATCGTGGCACGCTTCAAGCTGGCGCAGGTAGTCCAGCGAGACGCCCTTCTCTTCGCGGCGACCGCGCGCCTGCAAGCGGCGGTAACACTCCTCGGCGGGCGTGCGCAGGTAGATGATCGCGTCGGGCCGGGGCGCGGACTCCTTGAAATGATCCCAGAAGTGGCAGTAGAGCGCCCATTCCGTGTTGTCCATCAGTCCTTGCTGGTGCAGATTCCTGGCGAAGACGTGACGGTCGCAGTAGATGGATCGCTCGCAGACAATATCCTGCCCTGGCGCGAGCGCGGCCTGGGCGGCCTGCATCCGCGTCACATAGGCGCAGATTTGCAGCGTGAATGCCCAGCGCGGTGTATCGGCGTAAAAACGCTCCAGCAGGTTGGCGGCAAAGCCACTTTGCCAGCGCTCGACCGGCTCCGGGACGAATGCAAAGTGGTCGCCGGAGGCCAGCGCCTTTCCCAGCGTGGTCTTGCCCGCCGCGATGTTCCCTTCCAGCAGGACGAGCATAAGCTGCTCCTCGTTGCACGATGACAGCGCCGGCGAGACTCGTCCGGCTCGCCAGCGATCCCTTTCTGGCTCTTGCGAGACGCGCATCGGTTGCGCGCCGCGATTCTACGGGAAAAACGCGATTGCCGCCAAGTCTGCTTGCCGGCACAGGTCCCCGAATAGACTGTCAGGCAGTGTCCGGCAGGCCCCTATTCCCCGGCCCCTTCCCCCAGCAAAACTAGAGGAAGGGGGGCGCCGCCTAGGGCGTGTTATGCACTTCTGCCGGGTAGACACCCCCCATCCCCCGACCCCTTCCCCCACGCAAGCGGAGGGAAGGGGGCCAGGGCGGGCTTCTTCCTTCCC
>JAGPFT010000435.1 GCA_018056405.1 Anaerolineae bacterium | reverse complement strand
GGAGAGGGGGAAGAGCCGAGCGTAGCGAGGCCAGGGGGTGAGGTTAAGCGAGCGCCCTCTCAGAGACCGCTTGAAAAGGTTTTTCCCCCGCCCCAAACCTCTCCCCCCACAAGGGAGAAGGGGCGGACAGGCGTTGAGATCGGCTGATAGTCTGGGGCGGCCCTTCACTTTACCTCACCCCCGCTCGGCGCTGGCGCACCTCGCCGCCCCCTCTCCGTCAACGGAGAGGGGGAAAGGCCGAGCGTAGCGAGGCCAGGGGGTGAGGTTAAGCGAGCGCCCTCTCAATGCTTCTCACGCTGCCGTCCGCCCCGAACTCCCCCAGCGTGGGAGAAGGGGCGGACAGGCGTTGAGGTCGGCTGATAGTCTGGGGCGGCCCTTCACTTTACCTCACCCCCGCTCGGCGCTGGCGCACCTCGCCTTCCCCTCTCCGTCAACGGAGAGGGGGAAAGGCCGAGCGTAGCGAGGCCAGGGGGTGAGGTTAAGCGGTCGCCATCTCAATGCTTCTCCCGCTGCCGTCCGCCCCTACCCGCCCTTCGTCCAGACGGTTTACTCCACCACCGCCGTCGGCAGCGGTGCTCCGTTCCACACCGCGTCGTAGTTCGGTCCCAGCGTCGCCCGGGGCACCCACACGAAGTCGCACACCCAGATGATCTGGTAGTACTCGCCCGTGCTGTCCAGGCCGATGACGCGCGCCGAGTTGCCGGCCGTAATCGTGACCAGCGGGCTGGTCAGCTCGCCCGGCGCCCAGTAGACGGGCGCATCGGCCACGAAGGTGCCGCCGACCGCCGTCGCCGGGATGGGCATCAGCACGTCGCAGCCGGGCAGCGCGGCGGGTTCAGGTTCAGGCTCTACCCAGGGCAAACCGTCACATTCCCCAGTGACTTCCATGACAAGCTGCTCGCTGAAGCCATTGCCTGCCAGGCTGATGAACCGGAGGGTCAGGGGGTTGGCCAGAGGGGCGGTAGCCCAGGGACCAGAACCAAAGGAGCCAGACCAGCCCAGGGGACGCTGGGCGGAAAGGGAAAAGATCACGTTGCCATAACCGTCGGTGCCGGTGATGGTGTAGGCCTCATTACCTGTGCCGGTGTTGTCGCGATCGGCGGTGAAGCTGGACCCTAAGTCCGTAATGCCCGCGCAATCCAGGACAATGTTGGGTGGGATGTCGGCGGTAAACGCCTGCGCAGGGTGGATTGCTGGCAAGAGGGCCAGCACAGACATCGCGGCGATCGACAGCAAGAGAACTCTCTTCTTCATGGCTCTTTACTCTCCTTGTGCTGAAGGTTGACCACTGTATGCATAAACATACATTCAGAGTTAGGATGAGGTCAAGCGAAATTTGCGTGAATTCTTACCTTGATTGCCAGTGGTTGACCTCACCCCTGTTTCGCTTCGCTCAACTTCCCCCTCTCCGCCGGCGGAGAGGGGGTCAGGGGGTGAGGTTGTGAGCGGGAGCAGTAGACTGGCAATCAGGGTTGAATTCTTGGTGCTCTGCCCGCGCACACGCGGCAGGGCTGGCCCCCCCTCACACCACGCGCGCCACGTCAGTCCGCGCCCCCGTCTCCGCCGAGCGCAGCAGGGCCTCGATCACGGCCACGTCCTGCAGCGCCTGGGCCGGCGAGTTGCGGTGCGGCGCGCCGTCGCGGATGGCGGCGGCGAAGGCGCGTAATTCCTCCACCACGCCGCGCGGGGCGGGCAGCTCGATGCGCTCGGTCGCCCCGCCGCTGGTCAGTTCCAGCGCGCCGAGGCTCACTCGCAGCGCGCCCCCGTCGCCCACGATGTCGAGCGTTGGTGCCCAGGGAGCGCCGTGCGCGTAGGTCAGGCTGTACACGCCGCTGACGCCGCTGGCGAAGGCCAGGGCCGCCTGCAGCGTGTCGTAAGGGGGCAAGTCACCGCGAAGGGTCGCGGCAATAGCGCTGACGCTGGCGATCTCGCCCACGATCAGGCGCAGCGCCGCCGCGTGATGCACGCCCCCGTCCAGCAGAAAGCCGCCGGGGAAGGTGTTAGAGCGCCGCCAGGCGGTGTGGTAGTACTTGTTGGCGGGCGTCATGTCAATCTGGATCGGCCACACGGCCACGCCCGGCCTGCCAACCGCACCAGAGGCGACGATCTCCGCCGCGCGCAGGTAGGTCGGCTCGTAGCGGTAGTTCTCGCCGACCATCCACACCCGGTCAGCATGTCCCGCGTAGTGTTCCAGCAGCGCCCGCCCGGTCGCCACATCCGGCGCGACCGGCTTCTCGCTGATGACGTGCTTGCCGGCGTCCAGCGCCCGCCGCACGGCGTCCGGCAGTTGAGGAATGGGCAGCACGATATTGACCGCCTCCACGTCGTCGCGGGCCAGCACAGCGTCCAGGTCGTCATAGGCGATGGCGGGGGTGGGCAGCGCGGCAGCCAGCGCCTCGGCGTTGGCCAGGGTGCGGCTGTAGACGGCGCTGACGCGGAACAGGTCGCCGAGCGCGGCCAGCGCGGGCAGGTGCATATCGCGGGCGAAGATGCCGGCGCCGATCAGCGCCAAGCGGATGGGAGTGTGTGCAGGCATAGCATTCTCCTGGGGGATAGGCGCCGGACCTGCTCCGCGCGGCGGCTACAGAATCCGCCGGATGCGCAGGGCCAGGTGCACGGCCAGCCGCGTCTCCGGGTTATCCATGTCCAGCCCGCTGATCTCCTTGATGCGATCCATGCGGTAGAGCAGCGTATTGCGGTGAATGTGCAGGCGCTTGGCGGTGCGCGTCAGGTTGCCGTGCTCCTCGAAGAACGCTTCGAGGGTGGCGATGAACTCGGCGTTTTGCGGGCTTGGGCGGGTCAGCTCGCCGAGCGTCTCGCGGTAGAAGCGGCTCAGTTCCGCCGAGCCGACCAGCAGCGACAGCAGCCGGTAGACGCCCATCTCGTTGAAGGCGAGCGGGGCGCTCAGCCGCCATTGCAGCGCGGTACGGTGCGCGGCGCGGGCCTGCTCGAAGCTCTCGCGCCAGGCGCACAGGTCGCCGGCGCACTGGCCCACCCCGCAGACAATCGCCGCCTCGTAGCGCTCCTCGACGCGGCCCTGTACAGCCAGGGCCAGGTCACGGGCGGTGTTCTCGTCGCCCTCGCAGAAGACGATCACCGCGCTGCCGTAAGGCTGCACCAGCGCGCCGAAACCGAGCGCCCCGGCCTGCTCGTTGCACAGCGCCTCGATTTGGCGAGCGGTGGGCGTGTTCTCGCGCACGCCGCTGATGTAGAGCGTTGTGTAGCGCTGGTCGGGCTGGTAGCCCAGGCGGGTCAGGCGCAGCAATGCCTCGCTCTCGTTGATCACCCCGCCGAGGAACTGCTCCAGCACATTGCCCTGCACCCGTTTCTGCGCCTCACGGATCGCTTTCTCTTTGGCCATTTCCAGCGCGCAGACCGCCGCGCCGTGCCGCGTGATCAGCACGTCCAGCGTGTCGTATGGCTCGTCCCTGGGGAAGACCAGCGAGAGAAAGCCGCGCCCCATCTTGCCGGCGACAATCGGCGCAACCA
>JAGPFT010000434.1 GCA_018056405.1 Anaerolineae bacterium | reverse complement strand
CCGGATCGCCCGGCAGATCGCCATCTCCCCGCTGGTCAAGACGGCTTTCTACGGCGCGGACGCCAACTGGGGGCGCATCCTGGCGGCGGCGGGCTATGCAGGAGTCGCGCTCGATCCGGCGCGTCTGAGTCTGTGGCTGCTCAACGCAGACGGGCAGCCGGCGATGCAGTTGGTCGAGGGCGGGCAGCCGACCGATTACCACGAGCGCGCCGCCATTGCTCTGATGCAGACGGCAGAGTGGGGCGTGCGCCTGGACCTGGGGCTGGGCGCTGCCCGCGCCCACGTCTGGACGTGCGATCTCAGCCACGACTATGTGACCATCAACGGCCACTACCGGACGTGAGCGCTTTCGGGCGGATTGTGCAAGAAGCGCGGGTTTAGAGGCCGTTCGAGAAGCCTTAACCTGACTCTGCCCCCATCCCCGGCTCTTCCTCCACGAGGGGGAAAGGGAGAAAAGCGCGCACTCCAGGCCCCTCCCTCCTTGTGGGTTCAGGGGCGGACAGCAGTGTGAGAAGCATTGAGATGGGCAAGGGGATGGTGTGTGTGAGATTAGCCCCACCCCTAAGTCCCTTCCCCACGTGGTGGAGAGGGGACCGTGACTATCTGAATGAGATCGAGGCAGCCCACCCCCTCCCCCACGTGGTGGAGAGGGGACTTCATAGCGGCCTGACTCCCCCTCTCTAGCCCGGCTGGAGGGGGGATTGAGGGGGTGAGGTCGTAGGGGCGTATCGCCATACGCCCCTACGGGGGCGTGCAGCAAGCCGCGTCTCTCTCACGCCGGCGGGCGGTGATCAGACTTCCGAAGCTTCCGAAAACTTCGGAAGTCTGGTGCAGCAGAAAGCCCCTCCCCCTGGCTCCCTCCTGTCAGGGGTAGGTTTTCAACGGTTTGAACGGAGCACATAGAGATGCTCTTCGCTCAGAGAATTAAAAACCTACCCCTGACAGGGCTGGGGGGTGAGGTTTCCGCATGGCCTCTGACTCCCCCGTGATGCGGCTCTTCTTGCGACTCCGGGGAGACTTGTTACTATTCTTCTCACTCATGGCGGCTGTCCGGGGGATGTCTCGAGGCGTGTGTATGTCGCCTGCCAGAGACGGGCCAGTCCGTCCGCCCGCACCATTTGAGGAACTCATGGCCGAAACGAAAGCCTCAGAACCGATCATTAGCTGCCGCCGTGTCAATAAGTGGTTCGGCAACTTCCACGTGCTCAAGGATGTGGACCTGGAGGTGATGCCCCAGGAAGTGGTCGTGATCATCGGCCCGTCCGGTTCGGGCAAGTCCACGTTCATCCGCTGCATCAACCGTCTGGAAGAGCACCAGGAAGGCCAGATCATCGTGGACGGGATCGAGCTGAGCCAAGACGTGCGCAACATCGCCGCCATTCGCAGCGAGATTGGCATGGTGTTCCAGCAGTTCAACCTGTTCCCGCACCTCACTGTGCTGGACAACGTTGCCCTGGCCCCGCGCTACGTGCGTCGCCAGCCCCGGCGCGTCGCTGAAGAAATGGCGCTCCAGCTTTTAGAGCGGGTGGGCATTCCAGAGCAGGCGCGCAAGTACCCCGCCCAGCTTTCCGGCGGGCAGCAGCAGCGCGTGGCCATTGCGCGGGCGTTGGCCATGCAGCCCAAGATCATGCTCTTCGACGAGCCGACTTCGGCGCTCGACCCGGAGATGATCAAAGAAGTGCTGGACGTGATGAAGCAATTGGCCCAGAGCGGCATGACCATGCTTGTGGTCACGCATGAGATGGGCTTCGCCCGCGAGGTGGCCAACCGCATCGTGCTCCTCGATGAGGGGCGCATCGTCGAGATGGGCACGCCGGAGCACTTCTTCACCAACCCGCAGCACGAGCGAACGAAGCTGTTCCTGTCGCAGATTCTGTAAGGCCCCGGAGGGCAGCGTTGAACGTCCCCGCTCGCATCTACAAGCGGGTGCTCGTCCCGCTGAACGGGCCTTTGCACGCGCGTCGAGCACGTCTCCACGCGCGACCTGGTGGGGACGCTATACAAGATGATCGAGGCGGAGCGGGTGAGCGCCGTTGTCATGTCCACGCACGGGCGCACCAGGCTGGCGCGCTGGCTGGGGGGCGGCATGGCCCAGCAAGTGATCAAGCACGCCCGCTGCTCGCTGACGCCTCACCCCCTTAATCCCCCTCTCCAGCCGAGCTAGAGAGGGGGACTTTGCTCGCCGGTCGGGGCATTTCCCCTCCCTGGCTTTGCCGGGGGGCAGGGGGAGGGACGTTCCGCCCATCCCATACGCCTGGGAGCCTTAAGTTGGTGCACATGAGCCTCACCCCCCGGCCCCCTCTCCACAGAGTAGAGAGGGGGAGTCAGGCCGCTATGAAGTCCCCTCTCCACCACGTGGGGAGGGGATTTGGGGGTGGGGCTAGTACCCCACACACCATCCCCCTGCCCATCTCAATGATTCTCATCGGCCTGTCCGCCCCTGAAGGCTTTGCCGGGGAGAGGGCAAGAAGAAGGGCGTTTCATTCCAATTGGGCGCGCTCACGAGAGCGGCAGCGTCACCGGCTGGTGAGCCGCCGCCGAGCGATAGACCGCCGCGACGATCTCGGCGGCTTTCAGCCCGTCATGGCCGGTGACGGCGGGCGCGCGCCGCTCCTGCACGGCGGCGACAAACTCATCCACCATCGCCTGGTTGGTATTCGATCCCCAGTATGACCAGGCAGGGCGGGCCGCGCCCTTCGCATAGACTGACATCACCTGGCGGAAGGGGTCCACGATGACCAGCCCCCCTTCGCCAACCAGTTCCATCGTCAGGCCGCCCCAGGTGGGGTAGTGGGGTGGCTTGCTCCAGCTACAGTCAATGCTGGCGAACGCGCCGTTGGCAAAGGTCAGCATCGCCAGGCCGCCCGTCTCGACGTTGACGCCCGGCTCCTGGTAAAGGATGTGGTTTAGCTCGGCGTAGACTTCGGTCACTTCGCTCTGGAAATACCAGCGCAGCAGGTCGGCCACGTGCACGACATGATCGGTCGCCGCGCCGCCGCCGGCCAACGTCTTGTCGGCGAACCAGTCGCGCGGGTAGGCGGAGTGCAGGCGGGGAAGCTGTCCCTGGTTAGTCGAGTTGCAGCCGTACACCGTGCCCAGCGCCCCGCTGTCCAGCACCTTCTTCGCTTCGATGGTTGGCGCGCTGAAGCGCATGGGGAAGGCGGTCATCAGCGTGACGCCCGCCCGTTCGCACGCCACCACTATCGCCCGCGCGTCTTCGGGCGTGGTCGCCAGTGGCTTCTCAGAAAGGACGTGAATACCGGCGGCGGCGGCCATCTCAGCCAACGCGCGATGATGGGCATTCTCCGAACAGATGATCACGCCATCCGGCTTCTCGGCGATCAGCGCCTCGTAGGTCGGGAACCAGCGCGCGCCGGTCTGCTCGGCGAAGTGCCTGCCGCGCGCGGCGTCTTCGTCGGCGAAGTCGATGAACTCAACGGTGGGGTTGGTGCGCAGATTGTGGAGGTAGCCCTCGGCATGGACGTGGGCGAAAC
>JAGPFT010000433.1 GCA_018056405.1 Anaerolineae bacterium | reverse complement strand
GCCGCATGCAGTCGCGGCACTGCTTCTGGCGCGTACCGAGGACTTTGTTGTGAAAGGCGAACTCCTCAAGGGGTTTCAGTTGTTGACAGTGGGCGCAACGCTTCTGCTCGTTCACCTGGCCCCCATAAACAAAAGAAGCCCTGCCATTAGCAGGAGCTTCTCGAACGAAATACATCACAAATCCACTCTGTGCGCCTGGAGAGAGTCGAACTCCCGACTTCCACGTTCGTAGCGTGGCGCTCTAGTCCACTGAGCTACAGGCGCGTAACATCACGAAATATACCCCAAACCCGCGCACTTGGCAAGCCTTCGACGTCACCCGATCAAAATTCTTATCCGGCTGAAATCTGTGAGCCGCTAAGACCCGTCAAGCGAATCAGCTCTTCGGAGATCGTCTGGCTAGTCGCGCCGTCCAACACGTAAAGGTTCAACGCCCGGGTAAAGACCACACCGTCCACGGCCAGCCGTATGAGGGTCGCCAGCGTTGGGTCAATGCCGTCCTCAACGGCCGCCCGTTGGCTCTGCTCGAAGCCGCGCCGCAGTTGGTCGAGCGTGCGATGATCGGCGGCGACGGCCGCAGCCAGGGCGGGAATCAGGTTGATGTCTTCGTACTGCACGGAGAAGATGGTGCGAATGTAGGCCCGCAGCCAGCGCCCCGGCCGGCCCGGCGCTTCCGCGGCCAGTTCCGCTTCCAGGCGTGAATTGAAGACCTCCGTCACCTGCTCGATCAGGCCGGCCGTCAGCGCTTCCTTGGACGGGAAGTGGTGCAGCACGCCCCCTTTGGTCACGCCCGCCTCGTGGGCGACGGCCTCAATGGTGAAAGCGCCGATGCCCAGGCGAACAATGAGATGGGCCGTGGCCCTCAGCACGGCCTCCCGCGTCTTCATCGCCTCTTCTTTTGTCCGGCGCATGGGCACCTCCAACCGCCGGCAACCGGCCTGGTCGCTGGCCTCAACCCTGGTGACAACAATCACTGCGTGTTGCTTGCCACCTGACACTGCTGGCGACCTCATCATAACATAGACGTGGCCTATTACTCCACTATTGACGCAGGGGTTTTCAGCAGTCAAGGAGCGCGGAGTCCGCATCCTCAGATGCGGACGGGTCAGCGAAGCGCATCTGAGGATGCGCACTCCACGGGCATATCCACGAACGTTCGTGGGCGACTACTGAAAAGACCTGACTATTGTCGGCCGCCCGGTTCAACTCAGACCGCGAATACCTCTTCCGGCTCAACGACCCGTTCGCTGACGCGTGACCGCAGCCCATACTTGGGGCGCAGCGTGCCCATCAACTCGATCTCCACTGGGTGGCCGGGCAGCACGGCGATGCGGAACTGCTGGGCAATAGTGGCCAAGATCAGCACCGCTTCCATCATCGCCAGCCCATTGCCGATGCAGATGTGCGGCCCGCCGCCAAACGGCAGATAGGCCTGGCGCGGCGGCAGTTCGGCTTTGTCCTTCAGCCAGCGTTCGGGCACAAAGGCGTCCGGTTCGTCGTACCAGCGAGCATCGCGGTGGACGAGCCAGGGGCTGAGCCAGATGGCCGTATCTTTGGCGATATGGTAGCCACGGATCGCCACGTCCTCCAAAGCGACGCGCTGCGTGACCCAGGCGACCGGATAGCAGCGCAGGCTCTCTTTGATGACAGCGTTGGCAAAGCGCAACTGGGGCACGTCGTCGGCCGTCGGCGTCCGCCCGGCCAGCACCTCGTCCACCTCGGCTTCCAACTTGGCGTAGGCGTCGGGGTGGGAGGAGAGCAGATGCCAGGCCCACGACAGCGTCGTGGCCGTGGTCTCGTGGCCGGCTAGATAGAGGGTGCGGATTTCATCCAGCAGTTGCGTGGTGCTCATCGGCTGCCCCTCGTCGTCGCGCGCGGCCATCAGCATGGTCAGCAGGTCGTCGCGGTCGCTGCCTTCGGCGCGGCGCTCGTCGATGATCGCCAGCAGCAGTTCGTTGATGGTGGCCACGCCCTTGACCATCTGCGTGCGCGCCGGGGTGGGGATGAAGCGGGGCAGGAGCATCTCCAGCCCCATGTCGGCGGCGATGCCGCGCATCATGGCGTCGAAGGCCTGGCTGGCCTCGCTGGTGCTGTCGACCACGTCGGTGTCGAACAGCACTTTCATGATGATGCGTTGCGTCAGGGTCATCATCTCCTGATGTACGTCGCGGACGGCGCCGTCGTACCAGGTGGCCAGCATGTCCCCAGTGTAGTCGACCATCTGATCGGCGTACTGCTTGATCGACTGGTGGTGAAAGGCGGGCGCGGCCAACTTGCGCTGGCGCTTCCAGAAATCCCCCTCGCTAGTAACCAGACCGTTGCCCAGAACCGTGCGCAGGGCGTGGGGGGGCTTGAACTTGCCGAAGGCCTTGCCGGTCTCCAGCAGAACGCGGTCGATGTCTTCGGGGTGGCTGATGAGGACGCTCTTGTTGCCCAGCAGCGAGAACGCCGCCACATCGCCGTACTCCTGCTGGAGACGGCTGATGAATCTGAGCGGGTTGTGGGCAAAATCGGTCATGTTCCCCAGGAAGGGTAGACCGGAAACACCGTCGGGCTGTTTAAGCGTATCTTGGTTACTTGCCATGCTCTTCGCTCCAAACTTCATGATCGTTGACATTTACATACCAAACGTACGGTATGTATTTTATGCGACCAGGCTCGAGTGTCAACCAGGATGAGCCAAGTACTTATATGGGCTGGATGCAGGGGCAAGAGATATTTCGAGCAACGGGGTGGCAAAACGAAAACCAGCAGCAATACTGCTGCTGGTTTTCATCAAACGGAGTGTGTTCTATCCAAGCTGCGGGGAGGATGGGATTCGAACCCATGACCGAGTTTTATCCCGGTAACCGCTTAGCAGGCGGCCCCATTCGACCTCTCTGGCACCTCCCCAGTCATGGGCGAAGCGTGTCGCGTTCGGTTGTCAACAGGCGGAGGGAGAGGGATTCGAACCCCCGGTGAACTTGCGCCCACTGCGGTTTTCAAGACCGCTGCAATCGTCCGCTCTGCCATCCCTCCAGGTTACGCCAGCGAGGGAACGTGGGAGAAGTATAGCATGGAGTGAAGGTCAGGGCAAGCGGGACGAGTGGCGGGGGGCGGGGGGCGGGTGGCGCGACCCCCCACCAGCCACCCCCCCCCCCACCCCCCCCCCCGCTCCCCCCCCGCCACTCGCCACTCGCCACCCGCCACCCGCCACCCGCCACTCGCTCACATGTAATACACGAGCGTCGACTTAATTGCCTGCCGCAAATTCTCGTCGTTGCTGCGGTTGGCTTTGCGGTCGCCGTACTTCAGCATCAGCGAGCGCGGCTGGTCGCGCACCTGGTCGGCGGGCACAACCGGGTCAAGGATGAGGTAGTCGCCGCCGTCGGGTGTGCGCTTGACGATAAGAACCCAGTGCTGCTCGATGTTGGAGTTGTAGAGGCCGTCGTTGGGCCGCGTGTCCCCCTGGGCCAGGACGATGGCCCCGGCGGCCAGATTGCGATCAATGCGCGCC
>JAGPFT010000432.1 GCA_018056405.1 Anaerolineae bacterium | reverse complement strand
CGATCTGGGCGGGGGCCTGGTGACGCTCGGCGGACCGGAAAGCTACGGGGTGGGTGGATGGTCTGCCACCGCTCTGGAGGCGGCGTTGCCCGTCTCCACGCAGGTGCAGGATCCACGCCGGTTTCCTCCGCTGGCGATGGTCATCGTGATTGACAAATCGGGCAGCATGGCAGCGTCGGACGCGGAAGGGGGGACTCCCAAAATCCGGCTTGCGGCGGAAGCGGCCGCGCGTGTGGCGGAGGCATTGAACGACAACGACGCGCTCGCGGTGGTGGCCTACGACGATCGGCCGGCGGACACTCTGGGTCCGGTGTCGGGGAGCGAGCGGCAGCTGTTGCTCGGACGTTTGTCGCAGTTGCAGGCGGGCGGCGGCGGCATCTACGTGCGCGACGGCCTGGCCTATGCCCGGCAGCTGCTCGCGGAGAGCTTCGAGCCGCTGTCGGAGCAACAGCGGCATGTGCTGTTGGTGGCGGATGGTAGCGACGCGGAACAACAGGCGGGCGCGCGGGCGCAGGTGGTCGCTTTGCGCGCTCAGGGGGCGACGGTGAGCGTGATCGCGATCGGCGCTGGCGGTGATGTCCCCTTTCTGCAGGAGGTGGCGCGTCAGGGCGAGGGGCGCTTCTATCTCACGGAGCGCGCCGCGGACCTGCCGGTGATTTTCACGGAGGAACTGGCTCACACGCGACGCTCCTACATCGTCGAGCAGAGCTTCTCTCCTATCGCCGGAATGGTTTGGGAGCCGCTGGAGGGCTTCACGGCGCTGCCAGCTCTGGCGGGATATGTGGCGACCACCCCAAAACCCGGCGCGGACGTGCCGTTGTGGGGCGCCGTGACCGGGGATCCGCTGCTGGCAGCGTGGTCCTATGGCTTGGGGCGCGCTGTGGCCTGGACCTCTGATGCGACAGGTCGCTGGGCCGTGGAGTGGCTGGGCTGGGAGGACTTCGCGCGCTTCTGGGGTGGCGTGGTGCGGTGGGTGTTGCCCGCGCCCGCGGAGGAGGGGGTGACGCTGAATGTCGCCGCGGAGGATAGACAGGCGCGCGTCACCCTTGATGTGCTGGATCCGACGACGGGCCGCTATGTGGATGGCCTGGATCTTGCGTTGCAGGCGTCGCAGCTGGAAGCCAGGGCGTCTGTCCCGCCGACGGCATTGCGCCAGACGGCGCCGGGCCGTTATGAGACCACCCTGCCCCTGGGGGATGACACTGCCCCGTGGCTTTTCCATGTCACTGGCGCATTGCAGGCTACCGCGGGATGGATGCCGCCCTATGCGGCCGAATTCGTGCCGGGCGATGCCGCCGCCGCGACCGCGCGCTTGATCGCCCGGGGACAGGCGCAACCTCTCACGGCGCCGGAACAGGCGTTTGCGCCGACCCTGCGCGGACGTCAGGCAGGAGCGCCGCTGGCTCCCTGGTTGGTCACCGTCGTGGCGTGGCTCTGGCCCCTCGATATTGCCGCGCGGCGCCTGGGGATTTCATGGGACGAGGTGCGGTGGTGGGGAAGGCGTTGGCGCAAGAGTGGTCGGAGGGAATCGCGTTCTGCATCGCGGAGCGTCGCGTCCCTGCCGGTGGAAAGCCCGCCTCCGGCGCCGCCGCCATCTCAGGAAGAAGCGCTGGCGGCGCGGCTGAAGGAGCGTTTGCGCACGCCCCGGCGCTGAGGCAGCGCGTCAAGCTCAGAAAGATGCCATGTGCTGGCGCACCTCATCCAGGCATGAAAATGTAAGTCGTGAGGCGTGAGTTCGGCTGGGGATTCCATCCCCAGCCTGACAGGAGCCAACCGCGCTGAAGCGCGGTGTTGGAGGACGTAGCAGCCCCGGGGGCCAGGAATTTCTAATCTTACTTGTGAAATTCGTGTTCATTCGAGGCCATTTTCGAAGGAAGATCTCATACAGACAAGGCCCCGATCACCGCGATCGGGGCCTTGTGGCGAATTTGCTTCCGTGGGATTAGTTGCCGGGGGCTTCTTGCCTGGCAGCCTCGATGCCGCTCTGAACCTCGGCCGCATGGGCCAGAGTGGCTTCCTTTTTGCTGCTTAGCAGGGCGTCCTTGAGCGTGGCGATAATCAGCAGCGAGATGGCGAAGCTGCCGATATCGAGCGGGCTTTGGCCGGGGGTGGTGATGGCCATCTCGGCCTCGCGCGCGGCCAGGGTCGTCCCGCTGTCGGCAATGCAGACGGTAGGGATGCCTTTGGCGTTCGCCAGTTTAACCGCGTGACCGGTGTCCACGCCGGGGGTGCCAAAGACCAGCGCCAGCAGCACATCCCCAGCCTGCATGTCGTTAGTGGCCTTGGCGACTTCCACCATACTGGGGGCGAAGTGGAAGACGGGAATCCCCAAGGGGACGAGGCTTTCCGCCAGATACCGGGCAATGTCGTAGCTGGGGAATTCCCCGACGATCCAGATGCGTTCTGCATTCTGGAGCATCTTCAACGCCTGGGCCAGGTGAGGGGCCTCGGTGGTTGCAAACTGCTCCAGGTCCTGGGCCTTACTGGCAAAGAGCGCCTGCACGAGATCCTCTTCGTTGCCTGCCTCGACGGCCTTGTGATAGGTCTGCGCGATCTCCCCGCGCACGTAGGCCTTGATTTCCCTGGAGAGCTCCCGGAACCCGCTATAGCCGATTTCCTGTGAGAAACGCACGACGGTCGCCGGATCAATCCCAACGCGCCGGGACAGTTCTGTCGCTGTCAGGAAGGCAACGTCAAGGGTTTGATTGAGGATGAAATCTGCCAGGCGGCGAAATCCAGGGGTCAAATTAGCATAATGCTCTTCAATCCGTTCTCGAAACATGGTAGTCTCCTTTCCTTATACTGAATGCGTTGATGCTGCAAGGCCGAATCAGCTGTCAATCTTTCGTCTGAGGGAGGATTGCCTCGTAAGCGGCAGTGTGGGTGCGCAGCTCCAGGATTTCGCTGAGATACTCGTTGTAGGCGGCGAAGGACTCTGCCGTCTTGGCCGCCGTGGTGCCCGCCAGCGCTTCCCAGATCAGCGCGATGATCGCGAGCGCGGCGCCGGTGTTCGGGATGCCGGTCTCGCCGGCGGTGGGAACAAGGACGACCAGTTCGGCTTCGTGGGCCGGCGCGCCGAGGGTGTTGTCGGCGATCGTGATCGTGTGCACGCCTTTCTCTCGCGCCATCCGCACCAGATACCCGGAATCAATGTCCGGCACGCTGATGGCCAGCACCAAGAGTGCGTCTCCCGGCTCCATCTTGCTGAGGGCAGCGGCGACGTTGAGCATATCCGGCGCAAACGCCCTGGCCTGGATGTCGGCGACTTGCAACATCCGTGCCAGGAACTGCGCGATGGCTTGCTGGGGGCCTTCCCCTGTGATCCAGACGCGCGGCGCCTGTTTGAGGATCCGGAGCGCTTCACCGAGTTTGGCCGTCTCGGTCATGGAAAAATCTGCGAGGTTTTGGCGTGTGCTGTCCAGAAGCTGGTGCACCAGCGCCTCTTCACTTTCGGCCTCGACGCTTTTGCGGTAGGTAGTCGTCACCTGATCGCGCACGTAA
>JAGPFT010000431.1 GCA_018056405.1 Anaerolineae bacterium | reverse complement strand
ACCCCCCGGCCCCCTCTCCATATACGGAGAGGGGGAGTAAGTATCTGGCTCAGTCCCCTCTCCGCGTGTGGAGAGGGGATTGAGGGGTGAGGTAAACCCGCGCAGCGGGCTTCTCAACCGATCCATCCCAGAGCGCGCAGTGGTCGCAGAGAAAGCCTCAGAGCTTTTCCGACTTTCCCCTCCGCGCCCTCGTCATCTCAGCGGCTCAAGATCACTGCCCCCAAAAGCGAATGCACCCCACCCGCAACCCGCAAGGGCTTGTTGACACCATTCCGAACGTCTACTACAATTCCAGGTGTAGTGGAGCAGGTTGTTTGCAGTACCGGCGAGAAAGACTATCCCCGGTGTAGCACGACCACACCGGGCTGATTTTTGACCCGCACCGCAACGCCCGCCCACATTGCATGTTCTATCAGTGGGCAAAAGGAGCACTCTGAAATGGCAGAACGTCTTACCGGCGTGGTCAAATGGTTCAATGCGCAGAAAGGCTACGGCTTCATTGCGCGCGAAGGTGGCCCAGATGTCTTCGTGCACTACACGGCGATTGTCGGCTCCGGCTATCGCAACCTGAACGAAGGCGATCAGGTCGAGTTCTCAATTACCGAGGGACCGAAGGGGCCGCAGGCCAGCGAAGTCGTGCGCCTCGGCGCTAATTAGACAACCACTCCACAACATCACACGGCCCAGGCGGGCCGCCCTTAGCCTGTTCAAAAATAACCCGGCGCTTCATGAGCGCCGGGTTTCGTTGTGGTAGCAGACTCCGCTCGCTACTCGACCTCGACCCTCACTTTCTCCTTGTCGTCGCCGGCCTTTGGCCTGCTGCGCAGCTTGTCCACGCCGCACTCCATCGTATCGAGCATACCGTCGAACAGCACCTCCCAGCCTGCGCGCGTCTCATCGAGCGCGTTGGCGGCGTGCGTGCGGAAGTCCTCGGGCAGCAGGGAAACAAACGCCTTGCCAGTTTCCTCCAGCGCCCGTCGCCGGTGATGCACGAAGGCATCGAGTGACTTGCGTGGCACTGCACCGGCTTTCTTGTCGGGTTGTGATTTCGCCTTGACCATGACGTTCTCACCTTTCTTGTGGCTACACCTTACGGCAGCTTACCCATTCACTCCTTCATCATTCTTCTACGTCCGGCAGGGCCGGCCAGTTTCGCGCGGGCCGCTCAATACCCGCGCGTGCGATCCACCAGGTTGAGCAAGTCCTTGCGCGCCAGGTAACGCTTGAGATTCTCGACGAAGACTTGCGCTGCCTTTTCGCGGTAATCCGCAGTGGCTCCGGCAAGATGCGGGCTGAGGATCAGGTTGGGCAGCTTCCACAGCGGGCTGTCGCTGGGCAGCGGCTCGGACTCGAACACGTCCGATGCGGCTCCGGCGATCACCTGGTGTTGCAAGGCATCGGCCAGCGCTTCGTCGTCCACCACGCCGCCCCGGCTGACATTGATCAGGTAGGCGGTGGGCTTCATCGCCTCCAACACGCCGGCGTTGACCATGCCCCGCGTGGCCTCGGTGAGCGGCACGGTCAGCACCACGAAGTCACACTCACGCACCATCGAAACCAGCGCCTCCGGCGGGTACAAACGGTGAAAGAACACGCCCTCCGGATCGCCGTGACCAGGCAGAACATAGCTGTCGGTCTCGGCGGGCTGGCGCACGTCGCGCTTGACGGCCAGCACCTCCATCCCGAAAGTCTGGGCGACGCGGGCAATCTCGCGCCCCACACTGCCATACCCGACGATACCTACCGTGCTGCCCCGCAGCAAGCGCGGCAGGAACGCACTTCGGTCGCCGCTGGGCCACTCACTGCGCGCTTTCTGTTCCATCAGCGCGAGCAGCCGGCGTGCAAAGGCCAGCATCATCGTGAAGACGTATTCGGACACTGCCGGGGCGTGAATACCGCTGGCCGTCGTGAGCAGCACGTCCGCCGTCTGGATGATCGGCTGGTCCCACAGATGGTCAATGCCAGCGGTATGCGCCTGAATCCAGCGCAGTTGGGGCGCTTGTTCCGGCTCCGGCACCACGCAGTTGGTGTAGAGCACCTGAGCAGACGCCCACGCCTCGTCCGGCACGTCGCGGGCTTGCTCGGCGGGATACACGAGCAGCTCGATCCGGTCGGACACCTGGCGAAACCTGTCCAGCAGATCATCGCTGAAGGGGACGGTGATCAGCACACAGAGTGGTTGAGCAGAGTCCGACATGAATCTCCCTCGCCATCATGCGCACGATGGGCGGCTGTGGGCGCGCGTCTGTGCGCTGACTTCAGTATACCGCATTGCGGAGGGTGTGGGTTATGCGCGCCCGCCAGTGGGTGCGTGCAAAACCTGTCAGGCAGTGTGGTTGTGCTCCTTAGCCTCACCCCCGCTCGGCGCTGATGCGCCTCGCCGCCCCCTCCCCACGATGTGGCTGAGGGGGCAAGCCGAACGCAGCGAGGCTGGGGGTGAGGCTACTGCCAGCGTCACACGTATTACTGACAACCTTTGCACACAGCCGCCGCCAGTTGCCTATTGCAGCGTGGGACAGCGGCTTTTATACTGGACAGTGCCATAGGGTGGTGCCGGGACAGGGAAATCGCGGTGGAAGTCCTGATTCTGCTGGTCGTAGGGATCGGCGCGCTGGTCGCGTTTATGGCCGGAATCGCGCTGCTGGTGCTCTATCTCCGCGCGGGCAGCCAGGCGGACGTGGGGCCGCACTCGCTGCCTCGCGCGCAGGCCATCCCCTGCCCACGCTGCGGGACGCCGAACCCACCAGGAACTTCTGTCTGCGAACAGTGTGGCCAGCCGCTCGGCTCTGCGCTGCCCCTCCGCCCAGCGGGGCCACCCCCGCCGCACGCCGGAATGCCGCACCCCATGCCGCGCCCTTCCGTGTCCCCCATCATGACACAAGGCCCTGCTCCACGTCTGGCGGCCATGCCACGCGCCTGGCTGGAAGGCATCAGCGGGGCGATGGCTACCCAGCGGGCCTGGCTGGACAAGCCCGACACCCTGGTTGGGCGCTCGACCGCCTGCGATATTCAGATATTCGACCCGAAAGTGTCGCGCAAGCATTTCCTGATTCGCTACGGCAGGGGCGCGTTTTACCTGCAGGATCAGCATAGCTCGCACGGCACGCTGATCAACGGCGAGCGCGTGATGGCCCAACGCCTGCGCAATGGCGACCGTATCACTATCGGCGACACGGCGCTGCTCTTTCACGTGGAGAGTTGAGCGTGGGCGGTCGTCGGCGTCCAGTTTCCGGTGATCAGTTCGCCCCAGCGCCGCGCCCGCTGCGTAGAGGCGGCGCTTTGCCCCGCCCACATGTACCAACTTGAGCCTGGCTGCGCACGCCTCTCTCCCTCAATCCCCCTCTCTAGCTCGGCTGGAGAGGGGGATTGAGGGGGTGAGGCCTGTAGGGGCGCGATCTGGACGGAAGGCCCCTCCCCCTGGCCCCCTCCCCGGCAAAGCCAGAGAGGGGGAAAGCGCCGTGTCCAGCGATCAAAGTCCCCCTCTCTAGCTCGGCTGGAGAGGGGGATTGA
>JAGPFT010000430.1 GCA_018056405.1 Anaerolineae bacterium | reverse complement strand
CCCAGCCCCTTCCCCCAGCCGAGCTAGGGGAAAGGGAGAAACGCTTGCCAGATCGTCCCCCCTCTAGCTTGGCTGGAGAGGGGGGTGAGGGGGGAGGCATTCAGCAGACATTCCAGAACCTCCCCCAGCTACAATTCGCTCGTGAACTCTCAGGCGTGCGCCTCCGGTAGCAAGAAGAACGCCAGCGCGACAATAACATAGACTGCCAGTAGCATCAACCCCTCGAACCAGTTGGACTTGCCGTCTTCGGCTACCAGCGCTGCCACATACGACGCCGCCGCCAGTGCGATGATCTCCGGCAATGAAAAGGCCAGGATCAGCTTGTTCTCAAAAAGCAGGCTGATGAAGACCAGCACCGGCGCGACAAACAGCGCGATCTGCAAGCTCGACCCCAGGGCGATGGTCATGCTCAGTTCCATACGATTCTTGAGCGCCACCTGCACGGCCACCAGATGCTCGGCTGCATTGCCGATGATCGGCACGATGATCACGCCCACAAATAGCTCGCTCCAGCCCAGTTCCTCGACCACCGGCTCGACCGTCCCCACCAGGAACTCGGACATGACGACAATGCCCAGTGTGGCACAGGCCAGCACGCCCAGCGCGCGCTGCAACGACCATTGCGGCTCGTGATGGTGCCCGTCGTCGTGAACGCCCCCCACCAGCAGCGAATAGACGATGTTGGCCACGTACAGCGCGATCAGGATCAGAGCGATGCCCTCGCTAAGCAGAAGTTCTGACGCGAACTCCTCGGTTTCAATGAAGGTGTGGTCGAACAGCGAGGGAATCGCCAGCGCCATGAAGGCCAGGATGAGCAGCGTGGCGTTCATCGCCGCCTGGCGGCGGTCGAAGGTCTGGATGCCGTGCCGCAGCCCGCCCAGGAAGATGGCCAGGCCCATCACCAGCAGCAGGTTGCCGAGCACCGAGCCGATGATCGAGGCGCGCACCAGTTCGACCAGCCCCTCTTTGAGGGCGAAGATGGTGATGATCAGCTCGGCGGCGTTGCCCAGCGTGGCGTTGAGCAGCCCGCCAATGCGCGGGCCGACGCGCGCGGCGATCTCCTCCGTCGCCTGGCCGATCAACCCGGCCAGGGGGATGATCGCCAGCGCAGAGGTGGCGAAGATAGCCACGTCATCGCCGCCGGACGCGCGCAGCAGCACAGCAACCGCGCCGAACAGTAGCAGCGTCTTCAGGCTGAGAAACTGTCTGAAGTTGAGAGGCTGAATCATGAATCCTCAATTCATGCTATCAGTGTTTCAGGGCACCCTCTGAGATTAATCGCCCGATTCTCTTAATGGCATCGCTAATGGCATCGAGCTTTTGGCTGGGTGTGCTAGTTGGCTTGATAACGGTTTCAGCCAACTCCCAAAGCTCGCTGTCGTTAATGGCAATAATCTCGGCATGAGCCTCACCGTAGGCTTCCTGTTGTTCCTTAAAGAGGGCACAGTCCTCAATTTGCAGATATTGCAGCCTACCTCTGAGCTTCACCAGTGAATGTCTGCTATGTATGAGAAGATCACGCTGCTCCTTACGCCTCTTCTCGCGATTCTCGCTCACTAACAGCCACCAACTGACAATTGCCTGAATCACTGGAGCGACTATCACGCCGAACAGGGCAATCACCGAAATCACAGGAGCGAACCAGTCAGGCATGGGCACACCCCCTTATCCAAGCATCCAACACCAAGACCGAACGGGATGTCCGTATCCTTACCGCCGCCCGCTCCATTTCCAGTTGGACGCACGGCGGTCGGGGGCGGCGGCAAACTGAAGCGCATTCTGGCGCTGCTGGTGCTCGACCAGCGTCGCCACAATCGCCGCCGCCTCGGCCAGGCTGCCGCTGGCGCTGTCTTCCTGCAGGTTGAGCACCTGCTCCACGAACTGCGTGTTGTAACGCCCGGCCAGGAAATTAGTGCTGTCCAGCAATTTCTGGTGGAAGGGCAGGTTCGTCTTCAGCCCCATGATCTTATATTCGGAGAGCGCCCGCCTCATGCGCAGCAACGCTTCACCGCGCGTCTCGCCCCAGGCGATCAGCTTGGCCAGCATCGCGTCGTAGTACGGCGTCACCTCGTAGCCGGCGTAGATGCCGCTGTCCAGGCGGATGCCCGGCCCGGTCGGGGAGACGTGCACCGTCACCCGGCCAATCGAGGGCAGGAAGTTGTTGTATGGGTCTTCGGCGTTAACGCGACACTCCACTGCCCAACCCGAAATCGCCGCGCCGTCCACCGGCCCCATGCGCCGCCCGCGCGCGATACGAATTTGCTCCTTGACCATATCCACGCCCGTCACCAGTTCGGTGACCGGGTGCTCGACCTGCAGACGGGTGTTCATCTCCAGGAAGTAGAAGTTCTTCTCGGCGTCCACCAGGAACTCAATCGTCCCTGCATTGACGTAATTGACGGCCTGGGCTGCCGCGACCGCCGCCGCGCCCATGCGCTGGCGCAGGTCGGGGTCCATGAACGGGCTGGGCGCTTCCTCAAAGAGCTTCTGGTGACGCCGCTGGATGCTGCACTCGCGCTCGCCGAGGTGAATGGTGTTGCCGTGCATGTCGGCCAGAATCTGGAACTCGATATGGCGCGCGCCGTCCAGTAACTTTTCCAGATACACGGTGCCGTCGCCGAAAGCGGCCTCGGCCTCGTGGTGCGCCGAAGCCAACGCCGCGTCCAACTGCGACTCCTCGTGGACGATGCGCATCCCCTTGCCGCCGCCGCCCGCCGCCGCCTTGACCATCAGCGGGAAGCCGATGCGGTTCGCCTCGTGGCGCAGCGCCCCGTTGTTTAGGCCGGGCTGCGTCCCCGGCACAATCGGCACACCGGCCCGCTCCATCAGCTCGCGCGCGGCCAACTTGTCGCCCATCCTGCTGATGGCGTCCGGCGGCGGGCCGATCCACACCAACCCCGCGTCAATGACCGCCTGGGCGAACTCGGCTCGCTCGCTGAGGAAGCCATAGCCGGGGTGCACCGCATCTGCACCAGAGCGCCGGGCCACGTCAATCAGCTTGCCGATGTTCAGGTAGCTCTCGCGCGGGCTGGGCGCGCCGATGTTGTACGCTTCGTCGGCGTAGCGCACGTGCAGCGCTTCGCGGTCGGCGTCCGAGTACACGGCCACCGCCTGGATGCCGCCTAACTCACGGCAGGCGCGGATGATGCGCACGGCGATCTCACCCCGGTTGGCGACCAGTATCTTGCGGATGAAAGTCGTCTCACCGGTCCGCCTGCAACCCGACTGCCTGGATCGCCGTTGACGGCCTTCTGCTTCGTTCATGGTTTCCCTACCTTGTCCGGCGACCATGTGACCGCCGGGCGTTCGACGCGATGCACCTGATGGATGTCCCCGCAGGCCGACCGCACGTGGAACTCGATGGTAAAATCCGGCTTTACAGCGCGCAGCGCCTCAATTGCGGTGTTCCAGGCCGCATCGGGCGTGCCCTGGGGTGGGACTGCGCCGCGCAGCACAGCATGACTCAGGATGCGGTAGAAGTCCCAGACCCAGACCACCTGCACATGGCGAGTCGCATCATAGC
>JAGPFT010000429.1 GCA_018056405.1 Anaerolineae bacterium | reverse complement strand
GGAAAGTCGGAAAAGCTCTGAGGCTTTCTCTGCGACCACTGCGCGCTCTGGGATGGACCGGTTGAGAAGCCCGCTGCGCGGGTTTACCTCACCCCTCAATCCCCTCTCCACACGCGGAGAGGGGACTTAGCCAGATACTTACTCCCCCCTCTCCATATATGGAGAGGGGGCCGGGGGGTGAGGTCTGCAACCGATCTCTGCACCTGCCCCCAAATCCGAATGCACCCCAGGGTAATCGCATCAAAAGACGCTGGGGCTGAGCTAGTGGACCTCACCCCTGCTCGGCCCTCTGGCTGCGCCTCGCCGCCCCCTCAGCCACGACGTGGAGAGGGGGCAAGCCGAGCGCAGCGAGGCTGAGGGTGAGGCTACTGCCAGCCTCGTGCGCGGCGCTGACAACCTTTGCACACACCCGATGGCCAGGCCCTAAATCGCGCACAGGGGACGAGAGCCATGCCGAATCGAGGGCGTTGCCGTATACTCTGACTCACGACTACTCAGGGACCGATGACCAGGAGGACAGCGTGCCGGGTCTCAGCGTGGCCATCGTTGCCGGCGGGCGAAGCTCACGGATGGGGCGCGACAAGTCGTTCGTGCTGCTACACGGGAAGCCGATGATCGAGCATGTGGTGGCCTGTGTGAGTGCGCTCCCTGTTGAATCCATTCTGCTCATCGCCAACCGGCCCGACGACTACGCCTACCTGCGCCTGCCCACCTACCCCGATGTGTTCCCTGGCAAGGGAGCGCTGGGGGGCATTTTCTCGGCGGTGCATCACAGCCCCTGCGAGTATACGCTGGTCGTTGGCTGCGATATGCCATACCTCAGCGATGCACTGCTGCGCTACATGGCAAGCCTGCTCGACGAGTGCGCAGGCCCCTACGACGTGATCGTGCCGGTTCACGACGGGCACCCGCAAGGTCTACACGCCATCTACCGCAAGGCCTGCCTCGCACCCATCCAGGCTGATCTGGAGGCCGGCCGCCTCAAAGTAATCGGATTCTACGGCGTGATGAGGGTGCGCTATATTCAACCCGCCGAGTACCATGACCTCGATCCGCAGGGGCGCTCTTTCCAGAATATCAACACGCCGGAGGAATTGGAGCGCGCCAACCAGGGCCAGTTGTAGCAAAATGATTGGCGGCTACCTGTCGAAGACCCATGAGGCCGCGCGCTCCGGTGAGCTTCAGTAGAGTATCTTGCGCGGGCGGTACTGGATGGCCTCGGCGATGTGAGTCACCTGGATCGTCTCGCTGCCGGCCAGATCAGCAATTGTGCGGCTCAGCTTCAGGATGCGGTGGTAGGCACGAGCGCTGAGTTGCATCTTGCGCAGCGTTGTGTCGAGCAACTGTTTGCCCGCTGCTTCTGGCTGGCAGAAACGCCGGATGTCACTGGCTCCCATATCGGCATTGCACTGCAGGCGCGTCTCGTTGCGAAAGCGCTCTCGCTGCCGCTCGCGCGCCGCTTCCACACGCGCCCGGATAGCTGCCGACGGCTCGCCGCGCCGCTCATCCGTCAGCTTGTCGTAGTCCACACGCGGAACGTCTACGTGAATGTCTATCCGGTCGAGCATCGGGCCGGACAGGCGCTGCTGGTAGCGGCGGATGGCGGTCGGTGAGCACGTGCACTCTTTGACGGGATCGCCGTAGTAGCCGCAGGGACAGGGGTTCATCGCCGAAACCAGCATGAAATTGGCCGGGAACGAGAGAGCGACCCGCGCCCGACTGATCGTCACCTGTTTGTCCTCAATGGGCTGGCGGAGCACCTCAAGCGTGTGGTTCCCAAACTCCAAAAGTTCGTCCAGAAAGAGCACCCCGCGATGGGCCAGGCTCACCTCGCCGGGCTGAGGCCACGACCCGCCGCCGACCAGCCCCGCTTCGCTGATCGTGTGGTGCGGAGCGCGGAAGGGACGCATCCGGATCAGCGGCTTGTCGGCGGGCAGCAGGTCGGCCACCGAGTAGATGCGCGTCACCTCCAGCGCTTCGTCAAGGGTCATGGTGGGCAGGATGCCGGGTAGAGCGCGCGCCAGAAGCGTCTTGCCCACGCCCGGCGGCCCCACCATCAGCACATTGTGACTGCCTGCTGCCGCGACTTCCAGGGCGCGCTTGACGTGCTCCTGTCCTTTGACATCGGCGAAGTCCGTCAACCCATCCAGATCGGGCGGGACGTCAGTGCGCATATCGCGGCGCATAAGGGGGGGAATCTTGTTCAGGCCGTACAGGTGCTCGACCAGGTGTCCCAGCGAGCGCACCGGGATCACGTCAATGTCCGGGACGAGCGCGGCCTGCGGCGCGTCCTCTTCTGGCACGAAAATGCACTCGTACCCTTCCAGCCAGGCGCGGTGCGTGATGGGCAGGATTCCGCTGACATGGCGCACAGTTCCATCCAGCGACAGCTCGCCCACGAAAACAGTTCCCACCAGCGCGGCCAACGGCACTTGATCGGTAGAGGCCAGCACGCCGACAGCCATCGGCAGGTCGTAGGCGGGGCCTTCCTTGCGCAGGCTCGCCGGGGCCAGGTTGACGGTATAGCGTTTGTTGGGGAACTGGAGGCCACTGTTGCGGATGGCGGCGCGGACGCGCTCGCGGCTCTCCTGCACCGCCGTATCGGGCAGCCCAACGACCGTGAACGCGGGCAGCGAATGGGGATTGTAGTCAACCTCTACCTGGACGATCTCCCCATCAAGGCCGACTACGGCGCACGAATAGACTGTCGAGAGCATTCGTCACTCGCGGTATGTACTGGAACAGAACTCACCGCTGATCAGTATACCCCAAATGGACAAGTCCGCAGGCACAATGGGTTCACGAGCAAGTTGTGGGGCAATCGCCAGAACACTCCTATCCCCCAGCCCCTTCCCCCAGCAAAGCCAGGGGAAGGGGAGCACTGCCTGCCCGATCGTCCCCCCTCTGGCTCGGCTGGAGAGGGGATTGAGGGAGGAGGCCTCTGGCGAGCATTCCTACCCTCCCCTCACAACAAGTCGTTCGTGGACCCGGCACATGAAGCGCGTCACGGGATGGAGTCCGGGTCTTTCAGGACATTCGCTTCGGACAGGTACCGCTGGCGAATGGGATAAGTGGCAGCATACTGGCTGGGTTCGAGCGCGCGCCAGAGATCGCCCGGCCCGGCGATGGCTCCGTGCATCAGGCTGGCGTAACGCTGTAGCCAGGCGAAGAAAGCATCGTCGCCCAGAGCGAGGCGCATCTCGTGGAGCATCCGCGCGCCCTGCAAATAGACGGCGTTGATATACGGGCGCGGCCCTTCGAAAGCTGTGACCGGCACATCCACGTAGCCCACCGGGGTGTAGCTATTGACGCGGAAGGCCCACCACCAGTCCACCAGATCGGGAAAGTAGTGCTCGTAGAAGATCAACTCGCTGTAGGTAGCAAGCGCTTCGTCCAGGTAGGGATCGCGGCTCTGGTCATTGCCCACCGCCGCGTACCACCACTGGTGCGACACCTCATGCGCAGTGATGAGAGCCAGCCAATCGTTGGCCGTGCCGCCCCACGTGCGGAACCAGGTTTCGCTGACGAAGACCAACCCGCTGAACTCCATC
>JAGPFT010000428.1 GCA_018056405.1 Anaerolineae bacterium | reverse complement strand
AGACGGTACGGGCCAGCAGACGGGCCTCGACGCTCTGCACGTCGTCGGACTCCAGCGGCCCGCCGCCCGAAAGAACGATCCACCCGCGACCCGGCTGCCAGCGAAAGACGTTAAGCTGCGGCACGCTGCGATCCTCACTGCGCACGATCCGGCTGCGCGCCGGGCAGAACATACGCGGCGACCGCTGCCGCCAGCAATTCGACGGCCAGCGGAATGGCTGCTTCATCGAAGTCGAAGCGCGGGTGATGGTGCGGATAGTCCAGGCCGCGCTCCGGGTTGGCCGAGCCGACGAAGAAGAACGTCCCCGGCACCGCTTCCAGGAAGTAGGACATATCCTCGGCGGCCATCGTCTGGAAGTTGCGGATAAGCTGTATATCTGGCGCGACCGCCTGGAACACCGCCCGCAGCCGCTCGTTGACTCCGGCATCGTTGAGCACGGGCAGGGTGAGCTGCTCGACCATGACCTTCGCCTGGCAGCCCAGCGCGGCGGCGATGTCCTGGCTGATAGCGCGCACACGCTCGCCCAGCAAGGCGATCATCTCACTCTGGAAGGCACGGATCGTACCGCGCAGCCGCGCCGAAGCGGGGATGACATTGAACGAGTCGCCCGCTTTGAACTCGGTCACGGAGACGACGGCGACTTCAGTGGGGCGCACGTTGCGGCTGACGATGGTTTGCAGCGCGCTGACGATCTGGCACCCGGCCACAATCGGGTCGCGGGTCTCGTGCGGCAGCCCGCCGTGCCCGCCGCGCCCGTGAATGGTGATAGTCATGTCGCCCGCCGCCGCCATCATCGGGCCGTCCACCAACGCCACCGCCCCAACCGGCATCTCGTTCCACAGGTGCAGCCCCAGGCTGACCTGCGGCGCAGGCGCTTGCAGCGCGCCGGCGGCGATCATCGCCTGAGCGCCGCGCCCGATCTCCTCGGCGGGCTGGAAGATGAACTTGACCCGCCCGGCCAGGTCAGCGCGGCGCGCGCTGAGCAACTCGGCAACGGCCAGGGCGATGGCCGTGTGCCCGTCGTGCCCGCAGGCGTGCATGATGCCCGCTGTCTGCGAGGCGTAGGGCACCTCGTTTTCCTCTTGAATGGGCAGAGCGTCCATGTCGGCGCGCACCAACACGGTCGGCCCGTCCGCCGTCCCTTCCAGCACAGCGACGACGCCCGACTCGCCGACGCCGGTCTGCACCTCAAGACCAAGCTCGTGCAGACGCCCGGCGACAATGCCTGCCGTGCGCGGCAGCGTGAATTCCAGTTCCGGGTGGCGGTGCAGGTCGCGGCGCAGGGCGATCCAGGCGTCCTGGCGGGCAGCAATGTGCGGCTTGAAGTCAATCACCAGGGAGTCCCTCCCCCCACAATCACGGTGACGGGCGCGGCAGAGCCGCCGTCACGCAGGTCTCTCGGCAGGTCGCCGGGCAACGCCGCTGGTCTCAGCGTCAGTGCAAGGTGAATACGCGAAACGCTTCGGTGTAGCGCGGCCCGTCGCCGACGAACTCGGCATCCACGTTGGCGCGTTGACGGCGCTCCATCTCCTCCATATCAGCGATCTGGCTCTTATGCTCGCGTAGCGCGGCGATCTTGGCTTCGAGATAGTCGGTCACGTCAATGCGGGCGTTCGGCTCGCGCGTGCCGCACAGGTAGACGGTCGTCACCTTGTGTGGGGCCAGGCCCTCCACCCGGAACAATTCAGGAAAGGTCAGATGATCGCGCGCCGCCGGGAAAACCGCATCGAGTGCCGCGTCGCCGATGGCACGGTGATCGGGATGGTTGATGGACTGCGTGCCGTACCAGCGCGTCGTTGGGTCATTGGTGACGACGGCCTCTGGCCTCTTCAGGCGGATCAGGCGAGTGATCTCGCGGCGTAGGTCGAGCGTGGGCTGTAGTTCGCCATCCGGGTAACGCAGGAAGATCACTTCCTCCACGCCCAACCGGGCAGCGGCGGCCCGTTCTTCCGCCTCGCGGATCGCCACCAACTGCTCCGAGGTGACGGTCATGTCTTTCGATCCTTTGTCGCCGCTGGTCGCCAGCACGAAGATCACGCGCCTGCCTTCAGCGGCCCAGCGGGCGAACGTGCCGCCACAAAAGAACTCTGGATCGTCGGGATGAGCGAAAATGCCCATGACTGTTACGAGGCCGTTGGGCGAAGTGCTCTCACTCATGGGGGTCTGGCTTCTCCTGTTTGGTGCGATTTGGTCTCGGCCCGCTGCCCGGACGATGGCGCCGGCCCCGGCGCGAGCGTCCGCGTCGTCCTTCGCGCGGCGCGTCGTCGGTTAGGGTAGCGGGGTTGGCAGCGAGATGGCTCTCCGGCGAACCGATCTCGCCAGGCAGGGCTTCGTCCTCGTCATCCACGTCGTCCTCGTCGTCCTCGTCGTCCTCGTCGGCAGCGGGCTGGCGCGCGCCGCAATTGCAGCCACCATTCTCCGCCTTAGCGCAGCCAGCGTCGGCCTTCGCCTGCAACGTCGCCAGTTCGTCCAGGGGAACGATGTCTTCACGGTTCACGACGTACTGCGTCTCTTCGACCAGCACGGTGACGGCATCGCGCAGCGGGTGCACGTCAATGACCTTGCCCTCGCCATGTGGCGTGCCGACGTGCTTGTTGCGCTTGGGGAGCTGCTTGCGCGCTTCGACGTACTGCTCGTACTCGTAAATCAGGCAGCAGCGCAGCCGCCCGCACATCCCGGTGATCTCCGTCGGGTTGAGCGAGATACCCTGCGCTTTGGCCATCTTGATCGAGATCGGGCTGAAGTCGGTCAGGAAAGTGCTGCAACAACGCAGGGCGCCGCACGCGCCCATGCCGCCGATCAGCTTGGCCACGTCGCGCGGCCCGATCTGTCGTAGCTCAACTTTGACGCGGAAGCTGCGCTGCAACACGGCGCGCAGCTTGTTGGTGTTGAGCTTGTCCTCGGCGCTGTAGAGGAAAGTGAGCAGCGAGCCATCGAAATTGTACTGAGCGGCGACGAACTTGGCATCCTGCAAACCGCCCACTTCGGCGGCTTTCTCGCGGCAGGTGATCAGCGCCTCAACCTCGCGGGCCTTCCACAGGCGTTGGCTCATTAGGTCGCTGGGCGTGGCCCGACGCAGCACAGGCTTGTAGTCGCGCAGGTCGGCGCTCGGCTCCGGGGCGACCAGATTCATCACCTGTCCCAATTGAACGCCGCGCGTAGTCTCCACAACCACATGGTCGCCCACCATCAGGTCGGGGATGTGGGCGTAGCTGAAATGGTAGACCTTGCCAACTTCAAAGAAGCGCACACCGGCGACGTAAGCGGTGATGGTCTGTGATGGGTGTTCGCTGTGAACTGTCATCAAGGAAAGACCTTTGCTACCTGGCATTTGCAGAGTGATCGTCCGGCGAACGCCCGGACACGTCAACTATAGCTGTTGACTATCGCCTCTGCAATAGCGGATGCGGGAGGCATCCACAAACAGGTTGTTGGGCAATCGGCAGAAAGCCCCTATCCCCCGACCCCTTCCCCCAGCAAAGCTAGGGGAAGGGGAGAGCCGCCTGCCTGATCGTCCCCCCTCTAGCTTGGCTGGAAGGGAGGTTGAGGGGG
>JAGPFT010000427.1 GCA_018056405.1 Anaerolineae bacterium | reverse complement strand
GGCCAGGGGGAGGGCTTTCTGCCGCACTAGACTTCCGAAGTTTTCGGAAACTTCGGAAGTCTGATCGCCGAGCGCCTGCGCCTCTCCCCCTCCATCCCCCTCTCCGGCAGAGCCAGAGAGGGGGACTTTGACCGCCGGATGAGACGTTTTCCCCCCTCCCTAGCTCGGCTGGCTGAGGGGGCGACAGTAGGAAAAAAGAGACTCATGTGGCACACTTTCGGGGTTAGCAAAGAAAGGTGGGCGCACATGAGTCTACGGAAACTCTACCACTGGGTGGACAAGACGAGCAAGGACTGGCAGGGAGTGACGCGGCATTTCAAGCAGAACGTAGTCATCTTTAGCCGGGCGGTAGTGCTGGCGCAAAGCAGTCACCTGCGGGCGCTGGCGGGAGTGGCTGGCGGCCGGGCTGAGAGCCAGCGGCGGCGCTTGCAACGCTTTGTGGCTGGTCAGCAGCCCCTAGCGGCGTTTTTTGCGAACTGGACGAGGAGTGTGGTGGGTGTTCTCAAGCAGCGTCCTGTGGTGTTGGTGGTGGACGAGACCAAACTGCTGGCGCTGTGGGGAGTGATGGTGGTGGGAGTAGCCTACGGTCAGCGCTGCATTCCCCTGGCCTGGCGGGTATATCGCGCCAATAGCGCTCAGGACTATCCGAGTGAAGGACAGGTGCCAATGATCCTGACGTTGTTGCGGCAGGTGCAGGCCGGTCTACCGGCGCGCTGCCGCGTGCGGGTGTTGGCCGACCGCGGGATTGGCACGTCTCCGACGTTGATGCGTGGTATTGCGGCCCTGGGGTGGACCTTTCTGTTTCGGGTCACCAAGCAAAGCAAAATCGTCCTGCCCGCTGGCCAGGAAGTGACTTTCTACGACCAGGTCACCCAGCCGGGGGGCTCCTATCAGGCCAGTGGGCAAGTGTTCAAGAAACGAGGACAAGTCTCGGCTCATGTGCGGGTGCTATGGGCGCCGAGTGCCCAAGAGCCGTGGGCGCTGGTCACCAATGACCCCGCCTTGACCGGTTGGGAATATGCCCAACGCATGTGGATTGAAGAAGCTTTTCGCGACCTGAAGTCCCATGGCTGGCAGGTGGAAGACGCGGCGCTGACCGACCCTCAGCGCATGGCCCATCTATGGATTTTCCTGGTCGTCGCTTATGGCTGGATGCTGTTGTTTGGGGCTGAGCTAGCGGCGTTGGGCCAAACCGCCTTGCCCAGACGCCGCGCTGATGGCTCCTCTGTGCGTCGCTGGAGCTTATTCCGTGAGGGCCGACAGGCTTTTCTGTCTGCCACCTTTTGTTCTTCAGCCTAGTGTCGCCCCCTCAGCCCCTTGTGGGGGAAGGGAGAAAAGCTGCGGGCCTACTCCCCTTCCCTCCGCGCAGCGCGGGAGAAGGGGCTGGGGGATGGGGGCAAGGGAACGCGCCGAGCGCAGCGAGGCTGGGGGTGAGGTCAACAAGACACGTTCTTTTTTGCTTCCCGCGCTGCTGTTAACTGATCACCGCCGACCAATAACCCTCAGGACTCGGCAGACAGCGGCAGGCGGACCGTCACCGTCGTGCCCTGCCCCGGCTCACTCTCAATGTCGAATCTGCCGCCCGAAAGCAGCGCAAGCTGCCGCGCCAGAGTCAGGCCCAGGCCGACACCCTGGTGCTCGTAGAGGCGACGCTCGAACTGAAGATAGGCCCCGCTGTCGCGGATTTGCTCGGCGGACATCCCGCGCCCTTCATCGCTGATGCGCAGCACGTATTCGCTTCCGGCCACCCTGCCGCTTACCCGAATGGGCGTGCCCGCCGCCGAGAACTTAGCCGCGTTGTTCACCAACTCAACGACGATCTTATCCAGCACACTGCGTGTCACGCGCACCGGCACATTCTCCAGCGACAGGTGAAGGTCCGCTTCACGGCTGTACTCGGCCACTTGCTCGCGCGCGGCGCGCTCGATTACCTGGGCCGGCGCGGCTTCCAGCGCACCAATGAGCGAGACACCGCTATCGTGCTCATGCTGTCCCAGCTCAAGCTGCACGTAGAGCAGGAAGTTCTGGAGTTGCCGCTGCAACCGCAAGCCGGCTTTCAGAATGGCATCGGCCATTGCCGAGACCTGCGCCGGATCAAGGACGGCACTATCCAACATGATCATCTCGGCATAGCCCATCAAGCTGGTCAGTGGAGTGCGTAGCTCGTGAGGCAGCGCCATCGCCATCGAATCGCGCAGGCTTTCGATGCGCCGCTCATATTGGTCGCGCACTATCTCGCGCTTCTGCAAGCGCGCCTGGATAGCCGACAGCAGTTCTTCGCGGGTGAATGGCTTGGTCACGTAGTCATCCACACCCAATTGCATCCCCTGGCGCACCTGGCTGTAATCGGCTCTGGCAGTCAGGAAAATGAAGGGCAAGCGGCTAGTAACCGGGTCGTTTTGGAGAGTCTGGAACACACCGAATCCGTCCAGACCTGGCATCATAATATCGGAGATAATGAGGTCTGGCAGGTATGTGCGAGCCAACTTGACGCCTATGTCTCCGTTTGGCGCACCGAAAACCTCGAAGTCCTCGAACCGAAGCAGCGAAACAATCTCATCCAGCAGAGGAACCTCGTCTTCGATCACCAGAATCTTGACCATCCTCTAGCCATCCCCTGGATACCCAACTCCCGTGCGGCACAACACCATCGCTGGAGGCACCCCACAGCGCCCTGACAGCCGGCACAGGCCACCGCGATCCACGCGCTCGCCCAAGCCACCGGAGAGCGCTCAGAGGGGAATGTTAGACCGTCCTTACGATTCGCGCCAGTCCCAAGGAAAAGGACACTGTACTAAACCTGGCCAAAGCGCGCAGTCGGCATGGGTTGCCGCGCCCGGCAGTGCTATACTGAAACCCACCGCACATGAGAGGGCGCAGACAATGCGGCGCATCTACAGCGGGGTTGGGCTGTTCTCGGCGACTACCCTGCTCTTTCAGGTCACGCTGACGCGGCTGTTCTCCATTGCCCAATTCTACCACTTCGCCTTTCTGGTGGTCAGCCTGGCGTTGCTGGGCTTCGGGGCCAGCGGCGCGCTGCTGGCCATCTGGCCGCGCCTGCGCGAACCCGGCTGGCGTCCGGTCTGGGCGCTGACCTTCGGCCCGGCGCTGATCGGCGCGTATGCGGTGCTCAACCAGTGGGCGTTCGATTCCTACGCCATCGCCTGGGATCGGGCGCAGGTCTGGCGGCTGCTGGCTAATCTGCTATGTCTGGCCGTGCCCTTCACGCTGGCCGGGGCGCTCATCGGCGCGCTGCTGGCCGATCCTGCCCTCTCTGCCGGGCGAGTCTATGGGGCGAACATGATCGGGTCGGCGGCGGGCGCGGCGCTGGCCCCGCTGCTGCTGGCCTGGCTCGGCGACGAGCGCATCCTGCTGCTGACCAGCGCCCTGGCCGCCTTCTCTGGGGTGATCCTGGTTCCTGCTGGCGCGCGCCGCTCCCATGTGGCCCAGGCGCTCGGCCTGCTGATCGCCGGGGCGAGCCTGGCCCTGCTCATCGCCCCGCCCGAAGTTCTGGCCATCGAGCCATCGCCCTACAAGGCGCTGAGCTACTTCCGCC
>JAGPFT010000426.1 GCA_018056405.1 Anaerolineae bacterium | reverse complement strand
GCTGGGGGTGAGGTAGAGGTAGAACAACGCGCAGGCTTGATGCAATCGCCCTGGCCGGATGTTGCGTCCGGTGCCCATAAACGGCGAAGCCCCGCAGAACGCGGGGCTTCGAGGGTCATGACGAGCGGATGGTTACAGATTTCCGACGATGTTCGAGAAGATATTGCCGATGGCCGGGCCGAGCAGGGCCAGAATGATGATCACGACGACGGCCACAAGGACCAGGATGAGCGCGTACTCTACGAGACCTTGACCCTCTTCACGCGGTTGGTACAACATATGAGACCTCCCTTAGATGGAATGAGATGGGTTTGATCTACCCGATAGTGCCCTGATAGTATCATGCATCCCCTGGCGTTACAATCCCCCTGGAGGCGGTTTTACGCCAATTTCACAAAATATTCACGTAGCATGAACAAGCGGCGGGGGCATTGTAGCCGATCTCAACGATTTCACAACAATTGAGCGAAGGGTTGCCCTCACGGGCGTTCTTCGAGCGGGCGGCGGGCGATGATGCGCTGCATTGTCCGCACGTGTTCTTTGAGCGTCTCGCCATAGGACGTCTGTTTGTGGCGGCGCGCTTCTTCTTCCAGCGCCGGGATGACCTTTGGGGCAGCCTCGGCCATGCGCGCATACCAGGCCCGCGCAGCCTCTGCGTCGCCTTCTCCCTCCGCAGCCTGCCCCAGGATATACGCGCCGACGGCCTGCCCCTGGCGGAAGAGGAGCGGCTCGTCTATCACGGTGCTCAGAGTCGCCCGCGCTCCTTCCAGGTCACCGCCCAGAAACTGGCACAGCCCCAGGTAGTAGCGCGAGTTGGGGTCTTCCTCGAAGGCGAGCGCCGCTTGCAGCGCGCTCACGGCCTCGGCGTAGCGCGCCTGATGGCGGCGCAGCGAGCCAAGCGCCCCGTTGACCGAGGCATACTCCGGCGCAAGCTGCCGCGCCTGGGCCAGCAATCGGTCGGCGTGCTCCCACTTGTTCAGCTCGATCAGGGCCAGGGCGACGACCGCCAGCTTGTCGGGATGGCCACGCCCGGCGGTTGCCTCGTCTTCCAGGTTGCGCACCACCTGGCGGTATTCGCCGCGTTGCAGCAGGGACAGCGCCGGCCCGCGCCAGGCGTACAATTGCTTGACAACGCCACGCCGCCACCAGCGCAGGGCCATCATCCCGGCCATGAACAGCAGGAACGGCACCCAGGTCAACGTGCCGCCCCCGGCCAGGTACCAGCCGAATGCACCGATGCCCAATGCCATGAGCAGCAGGTTGGCGAGGGCAGTGATCGCCCAGATGCGCGGCGGCTCAACGGGACGGAAGCGCCGCGCCTGGCGCAGCACGCCGCGCGCCATATAAGCGAAATAGGCCAGCACCAGCAGGATGATCAGCGCGACCGGGTCCAGTCCGCCAGCGACGATCAGCGCCAGCGCGATCCCAAACGCGATCAGTCCGGCGGCTTCCAGCGGGCCGATGGTCTTCCACAAGGGTTTGTGCTCAGTCATCAGTCTGTCCAGGGTAGGGGGAGCCGGACGTCAGCCGCCCTCATGACACATTGTTCGCTCTCGTGCCCACCACCGTCAGCGTATAGGTGACCGCCGGGCCGCCCAGGGCGTAAAAGGGCACCTCGAAAGCGACCGCCTCCTGGGGGACAAGCTGCGGCCTGGCGACGAAGACGGTCTCAGCGGCGACGACGTGCCCCTGGTCGTCCCAGATGGCGACGATCACCTTGACCCCTTCGGCGCTGTACGGTCCGGTGTTAGCCAGTTCGCCGCGCACCACCAGGCGGCCCTGGGCGTTGTAGTCGGCGCGGTCATTGGCAATGGCGAAGTTCTCCGGCCCGTAGAAAGTGCTCAGCGCGTATTCCGCCGTGCGTCCGGCGACATTCAACTCGTAGCGCACGGCGCTGGGCGGGCGTCCGCCTTCGAAGCGCAGGTCGAAGGGCGCGCCCTGGCCTGGCCCTAGTACGTCCAGCGCCAGGATGTCCGACTGCTCGGCCAGGCGACGGTCTTGCGCGTCGTAGAGCACGCCGGACAGCCGCACCGCTTCCAGGGCGTTGGGCGTTGTGTTGACTGCCTCGCCTGTCAGGTGAAAGACGCCCTCCGCATCCGTCCAGGCCAGGTAGCCGTTGAAGCCGATCACGCCGGTGAACGAGGTCACGCCGGACGCCGCCTGCTGCACCGCCCCGGCCATGAGTTCGGCGTTGGGGTTCACGCGGAAGGTATTGACGACCGCTGCCAGCGTGTCGAGCGCCGTCGGGTCGGCCTCTGTCACGTCCACTTCGAGCGCGGAGAAGAACGAGCCGGTGCCCTGCAAGAAGATGTTAAGCGCACGCGGGCCGAGCGTCGGGTAGGTGCGCACCCCGACGAGGCGGCGGCTGCCGTCGCGCTGATCGCTGCGCTCAAGCTCCTGCCAGCCATAAAGAACCAGGTCGGCGGGGGGCTGGTAGGCGTTGGCGGCCTGGGCGAACGCTTCGGGCGTCATCGGCGCGCCGGTGTTGACCACGTAGACGCTCAGCCGTGTGACCGCCGCCGCACCCTCCAGGGAGGTGAACTGCACGCGCACACCCTCCGGGTCGGGCAATTCGCCGGCGATCCAGTCCGGCGGGATGCGCAGCGAGAACGCCCCGGAAGCGTGCCGGTAGGTGACAAAGCCGGCATCCGGCGGCACAGGCGAGGCGACTACGAAGACCGGGTCGTTGCTGCGCACACTGCCGCCGCACGCCGCGAGGGTCAGCGCCAGCAGCGCCGCCAATCCCATGATCGCCAGTCGTACCGGGTTCATGCGCCCCTACTGCTTGAAATACACGAAGACCTTCAGGTGTCCCAGCAGAAGCTCGTCCCCGTCACGCAGCCGCTTCTCCACGCCCGCCGCCAGCGACTCGCCGTTGACGTGCGTGCCGTTGGTGCTGTTGAGGTCCATCAGGTAGACCGCGCGCCCGTCGCGCAGCAGCCGCGCGTGACGGCGCGATACCCCGGCCTCGTCCGCGCCGAAGGGCGTCAGGTCGAGGTAGGTGGCCTCCTCCGACGCCTGGCTGATGCGGCCCAGGATGATCTCGCCCCGAATCTGGATCATGAAGGGGGAATCGGCCTCGCCCACTTGCAAGATGACGACACCATCCGGCCCCAGTGTATCGGCGCGCACCCGCGTTTCCGGCGAGCCGGCCAACATGCGTGTGGCCAGCGGCAGCCGGACGAGCGCCACGCCGCACCGGTCGCAGTAGATGATCCCTTCGAAGTTTTCCCAACCGCAGTGGGGGCAAGTCTGCATGGCACGCTGTTCCGCTTCACTGGGCGAGCTGCGCGCCGAACGCCGCTCGCTGACGGTCGAAGGCCTGTGTTGGCACGGCTGACCGTTGATTATGAATCACTTTCGCGTTTTGTGCGACTTACCGGGGGTGCATTCGGATTTGGGGGCAGGTGCAGAGATCGGTTGCAGACCTCACCCCCCGGCCCCCTCTCCATATGGAGAGGGGGAGTAAGTATCTGGCTCAGTCCCCTCTCCGCGTGTGGAGAGGGGATTGAGGGGTGAGGTAAACCCGCGCAGCGGGCTTCTCAACCGGTCCATCAC
>JAGPFT010000425.1 GCA_018056405.1 Anaerolineae bacterium | reverse complement strand
CCCACAGGGCTGCCCAGGGCTGCGCCGCGAAGTAGGCGTTGACCGTCTCGTCGTACCACAGGCCGCGCCCCGGCCACTGGGCCGCCAGCCCCGCCGCAATGGCCAGCAGGATCAGCCCCGCCGCCCACAGCCTCCGCCGTCCACCAGCAGACAGTGCGCGCATCGCATCACCGGGTCCGGGTCAGGGTCAGCAGGGTCTCGGCCCCCGCCGGACAGGCTTCGATGCTGATCACGCGCCCGTCCTGGCTGAAGTCGGAGGCAATGCACTCGCCGCCCGCGCCCGCAGGCCGGGGCTTGCCGCCCGCCGCCTGCCACTGGCGGTACGTCATCGCGTGCCCCCGCCAGTCAAGCGCGCTGTCGAAAGGCAGAGCCAGAGTCATTGTCCGCGTCTCGCCCGGCAGCAGTGCGACCAGGCTCGCCGCGAACGCTGCGCGCTGTTCCGCCGGAGGGCCGGGCCGCCAGATTTCGTAGCTGAAGCCGTTCATGGGGATGGCCTCCGCCGGGTAGTACGCCTCGTACACGGCGTCCAGCACGGGCGGCGGGTAGAACTGCGCGCGGAAGATCACTGCCGCGAAATCGTGCGCGTGCAGCGCCGCGACGAGAGTCGCCGGGTCGTACAGCCCGTTCTCGTAGAGGTTCTTGAGCTGCGTCGGGTTGGTGATCACCTCTTTGTCCGCGTGTAGGTTGAAAGCGGCTTCCTCGCTCATCACCGGGCCGTCTGCCGCGCGCACCGCGTCCACGATGCGCCAGCCGTTGTCCACGTCTGTCTGCGTTGGCACGTGACCGATGGTGGCATAACCTTGCGTCCAGCCTGCCGCGTCGTAGAAGGCGTACCGGCTGCCGTGCGTGGATTCCAGACCAAGCGCGTCGCTCAGCCAGCCGAAGAAGCGGCCTTCGGTGGGCATCTTGACCACGCTCAGCGCGTACACGACGTAGACGAGCGGCACGATGACGGTCGCTGCCGCCTGAAACGTGGCCCGTGCGCCGTCGGGCAGCTTCCAGGTGCCGCGCAGCGCCCGCGCCGCCGCCAGACCGGAGAGGACGCACGTCGCGGCGATGGACGTGGCAAAGTAGCTATCGCCCGCGCCCCACTTGCCGGCGAGAACGGTGCTGGCTACCGCCGCTACCCACCAGATCGTATACAGCGACAGCCGCGCAACATACAGCTCGTAGAGCGCAAAGAGCGCCGCCACCGCGATCAGCGCGCCGTGCAGCCGCAGCCATTGCCGAAAAAGCCCGGTGAATTGGGCCACATAATACTCGTTGACGTTGGCGGCAATGATGTTTGTCCACCACGCCCCGCCCGTCGCCCAGTCAATCCACAGAAACAGGCCGCCGGCCACCAGCGCGAAGCCTGCGCCCCAGATCAGGGCGCGGCGCGGGTTGCGCAGAAACAGGAAAACGAAGACGGCGACGCACGTCGCCACGGCGTGCTGCTTGGTGTAGCCGGCAGCGAGCAGCAGCACCATGCCCCCGGCCAGCGTCCAGCGCCGCCGCCCCGTCTCGCGGATGGAGGGTGCCTGAGCGAGCACGGCGACGGCCAGCGTCTCGAACATGACCATCGTCATGTGTTGGCGGAACAGCGGGCCGACGTGATAGACGTAGTTCGACGCCAGGAAGGCCAGCCCGGACAACGCTGCCACCCCTCGGTGACGCTCCTCGCGGCTGACGATCAGCGCGATTGTCCCCGCCGTGATCAACGTCGCCACGAAGCCGGCCAGCCGCCCGTACCAGTACGCCGGGCCGAAGACCCAGGCGAAGGGCACCAGGAGCACGTGGAAGAGTGGCGGGTAGTTGCTGGCGTAGAAGGGATAGGTCTCGTTGTCGCGGTACGGCCACTCCCCCTGGCTGAACAGTATCGTGTCAACGAGTTCAAAGCCCTCGCCCTGGTCGTAATCAAAGGGAAAGCGGATCAGGCCAATCGCATAGTGGACGTAGATCAGCAAATGCCCAATCAGCAGCGCGAACGCCAGCCCGGTCAGCAGCCAGCCGCTCACCTCCCAGGGCGAGCGGAGCCGGGCGCGCGCAAGTGCCCCTGTTGCCATGCGCCCTCCCCTACGCGGGCCTATCGCCCAGCGGCAGCAGAGTCAGCCCGACCAACACCCCCGCTCCCCCCGCCGCCGCGCTCCCGATTCCCATCAGACGCACGCCGTCCAGAACGGTTAGCACAGCCGCCGCCAGCAGCAGCCCCGCGCCCAAGACGATCAGCGCCGCCCCCAACTGACGCTTGCTGACTGTAAAATCCTCGCTGAAGACCCGTCGCATGATGGCTTCTCCCTTGCAGCGTCCATCAGTATACCGCGTCTTGAGATGACCGCCGGGATTCCGCATCGTCTGGCGTGCAACCATCCGCCGGAACGCTGCGTATAGTTGGATGAAAGCTGACCGATCACCGCGTGGCTGGCGACGGTGGCCGGTGCAATGGATTCCAGCCCAGGAGAAACATCATGGACGACGAGGAGCGCAACACTCACGAGGAAACACCCGATGCTCCGCCCTCCGATCACACCGTAGAAGGGGAAGGCGGGCCAATCCCGGAGCGGCTGCGCGCGGCGGTCGCTGACCTGGCCCAGCGCGCCAGCGAGGGGGAGCGCGGAGGCGATGAGATCGTCCGTGAGTACGAAGAACGCTATCATGGCGGTGTGCGCAGCCGGCTGGCGACGCCGGAGGCCCCGATCGAGGGGGCGCGTCCGCCGATCAAGGCCAAGCACGCGGGTGCTGCGAGCGCTGTCAGCGAGAACGAGCGCAAATGGGCGGCGCTGGCCCACGCCAGCACGCTGCTCACGGCGGTGGTCGCCCTGGCCAGTGGGGGCCTGGGCGTGCTGCTGACCATGTTCGTCCCGCTGCTAATCTATTTCTCGTACCGCAAGCGCTCGGAGTACGTGGCCTTTCACGCGCTCCAGGCGTTCACCATCCAGCTTGTCGGCACCATTGGCTGGCTGGCGCTGATCGTGGTCGGTACGGTTGTCGGTGTGGCGCTGCTCCTCGTCTCGGTCATTCTGATGATCGTTTTGGTCGGCATCGTCCTGGCCCCCATCGTCATCCTGGCCTATGTCCTGTTCGTGCTGGCTTCCTTTCTGCTGCCGATTGGCATGGTCATCTACGCCATGATCGCCGCCGTAGAGACCTGGAACGGCCACAACTACCGCTATCCCTACATCGCGCGCTGGGTAGACAGCCAGATGCACGGCGAAAGCTGGCGCTGGTAGCGGGCGACGAACAGCGCCCGCGCCACAAACCGCCTCCCCTCTCAATCCCCTCTCCAGCCGAGCTAGAGGAGGACAACCGGGCAGGCGGTTCTCCCCCTTCCCCTAGTCTTGCTGGGGGATAGGGGCGTTCTGGCGATTGCCCAACAACTTGTTTGTGACCCCCTCACACCTTCACACGGGTGCATTCGGATTTGGGGGCAGGTGCAGAGATCGGTTGCAGACCTCACCCGCCGGCCCCCTCTCCATATATGGAGAGGGGGAGTAAGTATCTGGCTCAGTCCCCTCTCCGCGTGTGGAGAGGGGATTGAGGGGTGAGGTAAACCCGCGCAGCGGGCTTCTCAACCGGTCCATCACAGA
>JAGPFT010000424.1 GCA_018056405.1 Anaerolineae bacterium | reverse complement strand
GGCCTAGACAGACTCCTCCGATTGTCCGGCGTACCCCTCGGCGTCGTCGGAAGCCAGTCTTAGCTCAATGGCCGTGTGCGGCACGCGCAACGCCTTGCCCAGCTCGCGCGCTGTCGTGTGGATCAGTTCGTCGAGGCTGGTGGCGCGCTGAATCTGCTCGGCGATGATGTTGAGCGTCTGCTCGTGGCGAGTGGCCCGCTCCACATCGCGGAACAGGCGGGCGTTCTCCAGCGCGACGGCGATCTGGCTGGCCAGCGTCATGAACACGTCGAGCAAGTCCGGCCCGAAGCGATCTTCCACGTCCGCCTGCACGTCCAGCACGCCCAGCACGCGCGTCCCTGCTACCAGCGGGAAAGCCGCCTCTGAGCGCGTGTTGGGCAGCAGCGGGTTGGGCAGGAAGTTGGGGTCCTGCGCCGTATCCGCCACGATCATCGGCTGGTTTTCGCGGGCGGCACGGGCCACCAGGCTGCGCGCGTGCAGGGGAATACGGTGCCCGCGCGCGAGCATCGCCCGCCCTGGCTCGCCCGCGCCCGCAGCCAGCAGCAGCGTATCGCCTTCCTCGTTGAGCAGGTAAACATGCGCGTGATAGAGGTCGAAGCTCTCTTTGGTTAGCTCGACAATCTGGGGCAGCAGTTCGTCCGGGTCGAGAATGGCCGCCGCCTGCTGCGCCACGCGCGCGGCTACGCGCAGGTCGTGGGTGCGGGCTTCCACGCGGTCTTCCAACGCGCCGACCAGCGCGCCAAGCTGCCCGGCCATGTCGTTCAGCGCGCGGGCCACCGTGCCGATCTCCACACCGCCGGACTCTGGGGCGCGCGTCGCCAGGTTCCCAGCGCCCAGCGCGCGCGCCGCGCCAGCCAGGGCTGTCAGCGGGCGCGTGACGCGGGCCACAACCAGCAGACCGATCACTGCCGTAGCCAGCACCGCCACGACCAGCACAATGGCGAGGGCCGTCAGCACGTCGTAGGCGGGCCGGTACGCTTCAGACGTGGGCAGCTCGGCCACCACTGTGAACGCCTGATCCCCCAACTGCACGCGCTCGTAGGCCAGCACCGTCTTGCTGCCGCTCAAGCCAGTGGCCTCGCCGAAGCGGTCCGGCACGGCGAACTCGGTGCCGCGCAGCACAATGGACGGGTTGCGGTGAGCTACCACCCGATTCTGCGCATCCACCACATACACGTCCTGGCCGCCGGCAACGGGCAGATCGGCGATCAGGTCCCAGACTGGCTTGAGCCGGACGGTGGCAGCGAGCACCAGTCCCACTTCACCGGAGCGCAGGTCTACCAGCGGCAACGACATCTCCATCAACGGCTCGCCGGTCGTTGCCTCGATGCGCACCGGGCCGTAGTAGGCCGTTTGCTGCGTTGCTGGCACGCGGAAGACATCCTCGCTAGCGCGGTTGGCAAGATCGGCGGGGGAGACGACCGCACGCTGGGCCACGCGCGCCAGCTCCTGTCCGTCCGGGTTGAGCAGAGCCAGCTCGGTGAAAACGCGGTCATAGGCCAGCAATTCGGACAGCGCCGCCGCCTGTTCTTCGGCGGGCAGGCTGAGCAGCCCGCCGACCTGCGCCACTAATTCCAGCGAGCGAGTGCGCTCGGCCAGAAACTGCTCCACCTCACCCGCCACGCGCCGGGCGACCTCGGCCTGCAAGTCCTGAGATTGCTCGCGCTGCGCGGTGAAGCTGCGCAACGTGGCCACGCCACCGGCGATCAGCGTCGGCACCACGGCCAGCACAATCATGATCAGGGTCAATCGTCCACGTAGGCTCTTGAGCATACCACTTCTCCAATCAGGGGCCAGGCCGCTGGCAATGGCGCGCGTACCCCCGCGCCGCCGGGCGTCACTGCGTCGCCGGGCGGATGATCGTATCGGCCTGGCTGAGCACGGCGGTGGGCACCTCAATGCCCAGCGTCGCCGCTGTCTCCAGATTGACCATCAGTGTGAAATCCAACGATTCAACGGGCAGATCGCCGGGGCTGGTCCCGCGCAACACCTGCGCCGCCAGCCGCGCCACCTGCTCGCCTGCCGGGTAGAACTCAACGCCGTAGCTGAGCAGCACGTTGTCCGTCTCCGGGATGCTGGCCGTGGAGAAGGGCACTCTCCGTGCCATCGCTGCGGCGGCGAACTCAACGACGAACTCGTTGGTCGTCACGTCGGGCAGGGTGACGATCACATCCACGTCGGCGGGGATTTCGGCAATCGCCTGGCGCACTTCGTCCGGCGTGTGGACTTCGCGCAGCACCAGTTCCAGGCCGAGCGGATCGGTCACCGAGCGCACGTCTTCCAACGCCGACTGCACCGCCTGAATGTCGGTATCCAGGGGCAGGTACACGCGCTGCATATCCGGCAGCACCTGTTTGAGAATCTGCAAGCGGCGCGAGTCCGGGTTGGCGTCGGAGACGCCGGTCATATTGCCGCCGGGCTGCGGCCAGCTTGCCACGAAGCCTGCGCCCACCGGGTCAGTGACCAGCGTGAAGATGATCGGGACAGTCTTGGTAGCGGACTGGGCGGCCAACGCCCCCGGCGTGGTGATGGCGAAAATCAAGTCCACATCGCGCTCGACCAGGGTTTGGGCGTAAGTGGCCAACCCCTCGTCGAAATTGCCGACCGGCCCGTCGTACTCGTAGGTGATGTTTTGCCCCTCGACGTAGCCCAGCGCGGCCATGCCCGCCTTGAATCCTTCAACGGACGGTTCAAAGAGATCAATCGGGTTGAGGATGCCGATCTTGAACTGCTTCTGGGCGCTGTCATCATCGCCGCCGCAGGCAGCCAGCCCCAACACCAGCAACATCACTACCACCCACATCCCTGACCTGTAGGGTTGCTTCCGTGCAGTGTGATGGGTCATTGGTTCTCTCACCTTTTCCGGCTGAAGCGCGCTTCCAGTGCCTGCGACCCCGGCCAGACCTCTGGCGGGCGATGGCGTCGGAGGACCTGGCGCGTGGGGAATCCTGCGAGGTCTATGAGTTCACTATGCACTATGGCATAACATGAAGGCGAAGTCAACGAAGCATTGAGCACTCTACACACTTTTCACAAATTTTTCAGTTGTGCCGCCTGACCTCACCCCCTGGCCTCGCTGCGCTCGGCCTTTCCCCCTCCTGTCAGGGGTAGGTTTTCAACGGTTTGAACGGAGCGCATAGAGATGCTCTTCGCTCAGAGAATTAACAACCTACCCCTGCAAGGGGGGCCTCCGAGGGGAGTGGGCCATGCCAGCCACAGGCCTCTCCCCCTCGATCCCCCTCTCCGGCAGAGCCAGAGAGGGGGACTTGGACCGCCGGATGGGACGTTTTCCCCCTCCCTAGCTCGGCTGGGGAGGGGGCCAGGGGGAGGGGCCTTCTGCCGCACAAAGACTTCCGAAGTTTTCAGAAACTTCGGAAGTCTGATCGCCGCCTGTACAGGCCTCTCCCCCTCAATCCCCCTCTCCGGCAGAGCCAGAGAGGGGGACTTTGACCGCCGGATGGGACGTTTTCCCCCTCCCTAGCTCGGCTGGGGAGGGGGCCAGGGGGAGGGGCCTTCTGCCGCACAAAGACTTCCGAAGTTTTCAGAAACTTCGGAAGTCTGATCGCCGCCTGTAC
>JAGPFT010000423.1 GCA_018056405.1 Anaerolineae bacterium | reverse complement strand
GAACTGCCGGTTTCGGCGGTCGGCTCTGGTGTAGTGGCGGGCTTGTCGTCGTCGTTCCCACAGGCTGCCGCGCCGAGCACGATGAGCAGCAGGGCCATCCACCGCCACATCCGGCTCACTCTCCTCCTCCCCCTCCTCCTCCTCACACACAAACCCAGGGGCTTTCAGCACCCGACGCCCAGAGTCTAGCGGGCTGCGCCGCCGGCGGCAACCGGTCTGCGCGCTCGCCCCCCTGACGACCCATTCTCAGAGCGGCGCGACGTGTTATACTGGGGGTGAGTTCAGATGCTTCGCAAGCGGGAGCGCTCTATGACGTTTCAAGGGGTTCGGGTTGGCCGGGTCGTTCAGGCGGTGTTCATGGTATTCCTGGTGTCGCTGGGGTTGTCGCTGCTCACCTCCTGCTTGCTGGTACCTTTCGTGTCCGCCGACATGGTGGAGCGGCTCTCTGATCTGTTTGCGGCACTCAACACCAACGGCCCCAACCAGGAACAGCAGATCGAGCAGTTTGAGAACGACGTGGACGCCTTTGCCCAGGATTACGAGGGCGAACTGACCATTTACTACGCCGTCCAATGGACGCTGGTCGCGGCAGTGACTTATATCGTCGCAGGGCGGATGGCCCGTCGCGCGGCTGCGCCCGCTCAAGCCGCCGGCTATGGCCTGCTGATTGGCGTCGGCGTGCTGGTCAGCTACGGCGCGTTCTGCGTGGCGATGACCATTGCTCCTGGGGGGATCAAGCTGCTCTACCTGATGTTGTTGGTGATGGCTGGTTACTTCGGCGGGCGCAGCGCAGGGGGGCGGCTCTTGCCCGCTGATGTTGCTGCCCCGCAGCAGCTCCGCCCCCCGCGCCCTTACTTCGGCCCCAGCCAGCCAGAAGTGAGACCGGAGATTTTCTACAATATGGGCGTGCAGGCGGCGCTTGGCGGGCGGCGCGACGAAGCGCGCCAGCACTTCACCCGCGCCGTGCAGGGCAACCCGCGCTATGTCGAAGCGTGGCTTCAATTGGCAAACCTGGCCGACACGCCGGAGCAAGCCTGGAACTACATCCAGCAGGCGCACGCTATCAGCCCAGACGATCCCGCCGTGCAGCAGGCCGTCAGCATGATCTGGCCGCAGGTTGCCACGTCTGCCGGGCAGATCAGCCCGCCGCGCGCGCAGCCGCCGTACCCTGGTGGGGCGCAGGACGACGTCTCCATACCGCGCTCGACGCTACCGGGGGGCATCTACGAGGACAATCTCTCGCTGCCCCCCAGCGAAGAGGGAGACGGCCCAGCGTCGCCCGATTCGCCGGAAGAGGGCGCGCCAGACGACACGCCGCGCCCCCCCGCGCCCTGACCGGCTCAACCGCACAGATCAAAAAACGGGGGGTACCTCACCCCTAATGGATGAGGCCACCAGAAATGGCATGGTTTTCGTAGGGGCGTATGGCCATACGCCCCTACGGCCTCACCCCCTCAATCCCCCTCTCCAGCCGAGCTAGAGAGGGGGACTTTGCTCGCCGGCGCGGAGTTTTTCCCCTCCCTGGCTTTGCCGGGGAGGGGGCGGGGGCCTCCCGCCCATACCACGCGCCCGGAAGCCTTAACTTGGTGCGCATGGGGCGTATGGCCATACGCCCCACGGCCTCACCCCCTCAATCCCCCTCTCCACTCTGTGGAGAGGAAGCCGGGAGATGAGGCTAGACGTGAGATGTTCGCCTGTCTTCACGTTCACTCACCACCTGTCCGCCCCTGAACCGTTTCCAGAGAGAGGGAAGGGGGTGAGGTTTTCTCAGCCGCCCAGGTAGGCGCTCATTGCCTCGCTGACTGATAACCCGTTGTCAATGACCAGACCGATCACTGTGCGCAGGGCGTCAATGGGCACGATGCCGCTCCATACCTGCCCGTCGGGGAGCTTGAGCGTCTCCGGCGCGCCGCCATCAGCGCCGAGGAGCATGGTCGGCGTGCCGCTCAGCCCGTAGTCCAGGAACTCGGTGCGGATGGTGTTGAGCACCTCGGTATAGGTGTCTGCGTCCATGCAAGCAGTGAGCGCGGTCAGATCAACGCCCAGCGGCTCCAGCAGGCTCCGCACGCCTTCCTCGCTGTATGCTTGCTCGTAGCCAACTGTCAGATAGCCATCCCACAGGGCCTTATACGCGCTGTACCCTTTACCCTGTTCGGCGGCGCAGAATGTTGCTTCAGTGGCTCGCATCGCCATAGCGTCGCCGGCAATCGGCGCGACTTCGATGCGCATCCGCCCTGTGTCCGCTTCGAGCGCGATCAGGTGCTCGATGGGCAGGCTGTAGTTGGCGCAGTGGCCGCAGGTGAAGCTGAAGAACTCGATAGCACTGACCGGTGCATCGCTATCCCCGTAGATCAGGCGGCCTTCTTCGGCCAGGCTGGTCTGCCAGGCGGCGTCAACCGTCGCGTAATCGAGCGCGGGTGGGTCTACCAGCATCGAGTCGAGGATGCTCCGCACAATAGCGTCCTCTCCGAGTTTGGACGACGCCTGAATGAACAGCGCAGCCCCTTTCTCGCCATAAGGCAGCAAGACGAGCTGATTGGTGGTACTGCTGGCTTCATCGTCGAAGCTGACCCCAAACCCTTGCAGCCCGGCAGTGCTGAAGGGTGCCACTTCGCCGCCGAGCTGCTCGGCCACCGGGCCGAGCGCGCTCTCCATCGTCGTGTCCGGCCCCAGGCTGGGGTAAACCTGGAGCATGATGAACGCGCCTTCGCCGGATGCGATGGCGTCCGGTGAAACCAGCGCCAGGTCGTAGTTCTGGCTCTGGCCCAGCACCTGCCAGTCGTCGGGCAGGGTGAACGTGACGCCGTACTCTTCCCACACAAAGGTCTTGGTCAGCGCCGCGTCCTGGTGGGGCAGCACAGACTCGCCGCCGCGACCCGTGAAAGCGCGCGCGCTACTGATGCCCGCGCCGCTCAGCAGGCTGGCCAGCAAGCTCAGCGCCAGCGTCAATCCTACGAATGATCGTTTGGTCATGAGGACACTCCAATGCTTGGGTAGATGGATTTGGGCAGGGCGCATGTACTGTCACCTGGACGCGCGCATCCCGCTTTCCTCGGCAGCCTGTTGCGGACATGCCAAAGGTGTAGCAGATTATAGCGGCGGCTGGCCGGAATAGCACAGAGCGGAGGCTGAGTGAGTGCGTGCAAAGGTTCTCAGCGAATCGCCTGGCGCAGGAGCAGGACCTCACCCCCAGCTTCGCTACGCTCGGCTCTTCCCCCTCTCCGTCAACGTGTATGGACCGGAGAGGGGGCGGCGAGGCCCGCGTCAGGGGGCCGAGCAGGGGTGAGGCTAAGCAGTGCGACTACACCACCTGACAGGTTTGGCACGCACCCGTAAGACCAGGGTGCATTCGCTTTTTGGGGCAGTGATCTTGAGCCGCTGAGATGAGGAGGGCGCGGAGGGGAAAGTCGGAAAAGCTCTGAGGCTTTCTCTGCGACCACTGCGCGCTCTGTGATGGAGCGGTTGAGAAGCCCGCTGCGCGGGTTTACCTCACCCCTCAATCCCCTCTCCACACGCGGAGAGGGGACTGAGCCAGATACTTACTCCCCCTCTCCATATATGGAGAGGGGGCCGGGGGGT
>JAGPFT010000422.1 GCA_018056405.1 Anaerolineae bacterium | reverse complement strand
CCTTCGAGGGCGATCTGGTCCGCCAGCCGGTGGGCACCGGCCCCTTCCTGCTCGAATCGTACACCGAGACCGAGCGGGCGACCTTCGTCCGCCGCGAAGACTACTGGCGCATGGGCGCCGATGGCAACCCGCTGCCCTACCTGGACAGGCTCGTCTTCGTGGACTTGGGCGAAGACACCGCCGCGCAGATCGCCGCCCTGCAGAGCGGCCAAGTGGACAACATCTTCAACCCGCCGGCGGATGTCTGGCAGGCGGTCAAGGACTTGCCGGGCATCGGCGTCTACTCCTCGCCGACGGCCCAGACATTCCACATCCGTATGCGCGTAGACCAATCGCCGTTCGACGATGTGCGCGTCCGCCAGGCGCTGAAGAAGTGTGTGGATCGCCAGAAAATGCTCGACCTCGCCTGGTTCGGCGAAGGCGTGCTCGGCCACGACTCAGCCTTCGCGCCGATCCATCCCGAATACTGCGAGAAGCCCATCCCTGCCTACGATCCCGAAGGCGCGAAGGCGCTGCTGGCCGAGGCCGGCTATCCTAATGGCGTCACGGTAGAGCTGTCCACGCAGCAGGCGCGCGCCGAACCAGCCATGGCCCAGTCGCTCAAGGAGACGGCAGCGGCGGGCGGCTTCAACATCAACCTCAACATCCTGCCCTCGGCGCAGTACTGGGACATCTGGACGGAAGTGCCGTTCGGCATCACCATCTGGGCGCACCGTCCGCTGGGCATCATCGTCCCGGCGCTGGCTTTCTCCGTCGGGCCGGACGGCGCACCCGCTGCCTGGAATGAGACGCGCTGGGTGGACGAGGAGTATCTGGCCCTACTGCGCCAGGCCGAGAGCACGCTCGACGTGGAGGCACGCCGCGCCATCGCCTGCAAGATGGAGGACATCGAGGCCGAGCGCGGGGCCTGCGCCATCGCCTTCTTCACCAACGTGTGGTATGTCTGCCACGAGCGCTTCCAGGGTATCCGGGCGCATCCCACCAACTACGATTTGTTCGACGAGGTGTGGGACAACACGGCAGGCTAGCCTGCCAGCCTCATGAGGCTTACGGGCGGGATGGACACGATCCACCCCGCCCGTTCCCCATCGCTCGCCAGGAGGCCGTATGATCCATTACATCGTCCGCCGCCTCGGGTTCATGCTATTAACGATGTTATTGGTGTCCATTGTGGTATTTCTTGTCTCGGAAGTGGCCCCCGGCGATGTCGCGCGCCACATCCTCGGCCAGTTCGCTACCCAGGAACAGGTGGACCTGTTGCGCAAGCAGATGGGGCTGGAACAGCCCCTCTACATGCGCTACTTCGATTGGCTGGTCGGCAACGACTGGCGGCTGCGCAACAAGGTTGGGATGCCGCTCAAGCTGACCGCCGCCCGGCCCGGCGACACGCCGCAGTGGTGGGCCGAGGAGCCAGATGGCACGCTTGTCCAGTGGAAAATGAAATCCACCGGCCTGGAACAGACGCGCATCACCCCAGAGGGCCAGCGCGAGGTCGTCCCCTTCGAAGAGTGGGAGGTGAACAAGGAGGGCCTGAGCACTTTCTGGGGCGTGGATAACGCCGGTCATGTGGTGCTGTGGGTCAAGGAGACGGCCACGACCACCGGCCCCGCCGCTGCCGGGCGCGCTTTCACCAGCGGCAGCGGCCAGGAATATTACCCGCTGAAGAAGGGGTTGCTGCGTGGCGATCCCGGCATCTCCCTGCGCACCAACCGCCCCGTCGGGCCGACCCTGATGCGCCGCTTGCGCAACTCGTTCAGCCTGGCTTTGATCGCCTTCATCATTATTATGCCCATCGCCCTTGTCCTGGGCATTCTCGCCGGTCTGCGCGAAGGGAGCTTTCTGGATCGCACGATCTCGCTGCTGAGCTTGATCACAACGTCCGTGCCCGAATTCGCCAGCGGGGTGTTCTTAATCCTCGTGTTTTCATTCTGGCTCGACTTGCTGCCTGGCGCGGCAGTCTTTGTGGACGACTCTGCCCCGCTGCAAAACCCGGAGATGCTTGTGCTGCCCGTGCTGACGCTGACCCTGGTGGAGGTCGGCTATGTGGCGCGCATGACGCGGGCCAGCATGGTCGAGGTGATGAATGCGCCCTACATCCGCACGGCGATTCTCAAGGGACTCCCCTGGCGGCGCATCGTCTTCCACCACGCGCTGCGCAACGCCCTGATGGCCCCGATCACCGTGATCATGCTGCACGTCAACTGGCTAGTGGGCGGGATCGTCGTCGTCGAGGCCGTGTACGGCTATCCCGGCGTGGGGCTGTACCTGCTCGACTCGGCGCTGTTCAAAGACGTCAACGCTATCGAGGCAGGGGCGATGGTCATGGTTGCGCTGGCGGTCGGCACGCAGCTTGTCGCCGACATCATCTACACGTTCCTGAACCCGCGTATCCGCTACACGTGAGGGGCCGAGCCACCATGTCTATGGGAGCCAAAGCCATCGAGAAGCCCAAGCACCGCTTGCGCCAGATTTGGGACGGAGCAGCGATCATCTTCAACTCGCGGGTGGCCGTCATCGGGCTGAGCATCATCGTTTTCTGGCTGCTGGTGGCCATCTTCGCCCCGCTGATCGCCCCGCACGACCCGCTGGCTCAGGACTCGTCAGCGATCAACAAGAAGCCCTCCGAGCAATACCTGCTGGGCACCGATCACCTGGGCCGTGACATCCTGTCGCGCCTGATCTATGGGACGCGCACCATCCTGACGCTGGCCCCGGTCTCGGTGCTGTCGTCGGTGATCCTGGGGACGGTGCTCGGCTTGATCGGCGGCTACTTCGGGGGCCTGGTGGACGAGGTGGTGATGCGCCTGCTGGACGCGATCATGGCCTTCCCTACCATCCTGCTCTACTTGATCATCATCGCCGCCATCGGCCCATCGGCGATCAACGTGGTGATCGCCATCACCTTCGTGGGCACGCCCGGCATCGCCCGCCTGGTGCGTAGCCTGACGCTGGACATTCGCACCCGCGATTACATCCGCGCCGCCGAGACGCGCGGCGAAAACCCGCTCTACATCATGTTCGTCGAGATTCTGCCCAACGTGCGCGGCCCGCTGATCATTGACAGCCTGCTGCGCGTCGGCTACGCCATCTTCGCCATCGGCACGCTGGGCTTCCTGGGGCTGGGCCTGCCGCCGCCCACGCCCGATTGGGGCAGCATGGTTGCCAGCGCCCGCAAGTTCATCTGGACGAATCCGTTGGGCGTGCTCTGGCCGATCCTGGCTATTGCCAGCCTGGTCGTCGGGCTGAACCTGTTCGCCGACGGTTTGCGCGAGGAGTCGACACGCTACCAGTAGGGGCGACAGGTGTGGGCGAAGCCAACCACCGACCCGCCTGGCGCGGGCGAGCAGCCTCATCCGCACGCGGGGCCGGGGGTGAGGCTAAGAGGCCGTTTGACAAGCTGTTTTCCCTACCCCCAACCCCTCCCCATAAGGAGGTCAGGGGCGGACAGGCATGGAGGTTGGTGTGTAGTCTGGGGCGGCCTTCACTTGACCTCACCCCCGCTCGGCGCTGGCGCGCCTCGCCGCCCCCTCTCCGTTGACGGAGAGGGGGAAAGGCCGAGCGCAGCGAGGCCAGGGGGTGA
>JAGPFT010000421.1 GCA_018056405.1 Anaerolineae bacterium | reverse complement strand
ATCTCCACGCCGGCGAACTTCGACACATCGGCCCAGGTAATGTGCTCTTTGGCTACCCATTGCCCGTAGTTGATCTGGATAAAGCCGTCTTGCTCACTGATAACCGTCACGTAGTTGTAGCCCGCATCTAGCTCGCCGATAGGATTGCCATTGGGCGCGTCGTAAATGATCACGTGGCCGATCATGCGCCGGTAAGCGCGCGTCCAGACGACTTCCTCCTGATAGGGGACGTGAACCACGTCTGGGTAAGGGTGGGCGATCATCTCGGCTTCTGCGGCGCGCAGCTCAACCGCGCTCATGCCGGGATGCTCCACGCAATCAGCCGGCAACTGGGGCGTCTCGCCTTCGGGCGTGGCGGCAATGGCCGCCGCAATGCGCTCGGCGCAGCTTTCATCGCGCCGGTCGCCGGGGAACGCGAAGGCAACCGGCACGCTGAGCACTTCCAGACCCAGACCCATCAGCACAACCAGTGAAACGAACAACGTTTGCCAGGTTCTCATCAGCGCTCACCCTCGTCAGCCGGAACTCTTGACAGAGAATAGCAATGTTTGCCACGAGGGTCAACGGTCATTCGGGCGGCGCAGGGTAGGCGTCGGGCAGGCGACTCTGTGTGGCAGGCGATGAGGGGATCGGCTATAACTCTGGCGCGGATTCGCACAGGATCGCGTTGGGCTTCGCCAGGTCTGGCTATGAGACAACGCGATACAAAAGGGATTGCACGCGATGGGCAATACACATGGGAACCAGCGGGTAGTGTTGCGGGCGACCGACCTGACCAAGGACTTCACCCTGGGGCGCGTGATCGTCCACGCGCTGCGCGGTGTGACGCTCACCATCTACGAGCGCGAGATGGTCGGCGTGGTCGGGCCGTCCGGCAGCGGCAAGAGCACGCTGCTGGGGCTGATCGGCGGGCTGGACAGGCCCACCTCCGGGCGGATCGAGATTGATGGTATTGACATCACAGATATGGGCGAGGGGCGGCTGACGGAGGTGCGCAACGAGCGGATCGGATTCATCTTCCAGTTCTTCAACCTCATCCCCACGCTGACGGCGCTCGAAAACGTAGCGCTGCCGATCCAGTTCGCGCGTCGCCCGCGTTTTGACCCGGAGCGACGCGCACGTGAGCTGCTCGACCTGCTGGGCCTGGCCGACCGCCTGCACCATCGCCCGATGGAGCTTTCGGGTGGGCAGCAGCAGCGTGTGGCCATCGCGCGGGCGCTGGCCAACAATCCCCCGCTGCTGCTGGCCGACGAGCCGACCGGCAACCTCGACTCCGAAGCGTCGGCGGTGGTCATTCAGGCGCTGCGCGACGTGTCGCGCGAGACGGGCACAACGGTTGTGTTGGTGACGCATGACCCGGTATTGGCCGGGCAGATGGATCGCGTGGTAGCGCTGGCCGATGGGCGCGTTGTCGGGTGAGCCGGGTGAGATAGGGTGATGCGTGATTTGCAGGCTATGGTGAACAGCGCGGCCCGCTTGCTGCGTTTTGCCGTCAAGCATTCGCTGCGCGACATGGGGCGCAACCGGGCGCGGACGGCCTTCGCCCTGGTGTGCGTGGCGGCGGGAGTGAGCGCCATCGTCGCGCTGCGGTCGCTGGCTTTCATGGTCGGCGACGAGCTAACGACCAACCTGGCGCAGGTCAACCGCGGCGACATCCGCGTGTATGCCACGCGCAGTGTGCCGGAGCTGATCGAACTGAGTTCGCAGAACTCCCCGGTTTTCACGCAGCGGACGGTGGGCCTGGTCCGCGCCTGGGCTGCGCGCGAAGGCGTGGCGGTGTCGTTCGCGCGGCTGTCAGAGGTGCTCCCCCTGCGGCCCGTCGCGGGCGGCGAAGATCGCTCGGCGCAAACCGTGCTATCCCTTTACGTGGAGACGGAGGTCTACCCGTATTACGATACGATCATGCTGCGCGAGCCGGCAGGCGTGACCTTGCGCGATCTCTTCGTGCAGCATGGCGCGGCAGGCGGTACGCTGGACGATCCGCGCCCGATCGTCATCTCGACCGGGCTGGCGCGCAGCGTGGGCATGGGTCTCGGCCTGGGCGACATCGTTCGTCTCGGCGCGGCGGAAGTCTATTATGTAGTGCGCGGCATCGCTCCCTCGACTGCCGAGACGGTGCTGACATGGCCAATGGCGGCGTTCCTGGGCACCTATGTGTATCTGCCCCTGGAAGACCTGGCGCTGGCGGGAGAAGCGCCCTTGCCCGACGAGATTTTTGTCAAAGTGCCGCTGGGACAGGACATTGCCGAGACTGAGGCAAGCCTGGTTGCCTATCTGCAGGAACAGACTGGTGCCAAGACCGACCTGGAACAGGAACTGAGCCGCGTCACCGTGCTCGAACTGGCTGAGAACAACGCCGAGGTCGCCGGGGTCATAGACGACCTGATCCTGGTCATCGGGCTGTCCTCTCTGCTCATCGGCGGGATCGGCATTGTCAATACGATGCTGGTCGTCGTCAACCGGCGGATGCTGGAGATCGCCGTGCTGAAGACGCTGGGGCTGAAGGCGTACCGAGTGACGCTGCTGTTTCTGGTGGAGGCACTGCTGCTAGGAGCCGCCGGCAGCGTCATCGGCGTGGGGGTGGGGGTGGCGCTCAGCTATCTGGTGCGCGGCGTTGGCGAAGAGGCGTTCGCGCTGACGCTGGAGTGGCGCTTGTACCCGGTGGCGATGGGCAGCGGGCTGTTCCTCGGCGTGCTGATCACGGCGCTGTTCGGCTTCATGCCCACGCTCATCGCCGGGCAGGTGCGGCCCGCGATGGTGCTGCGCCCTAACGAGGCAGAACTGCCCGCGGTGGGCCTGATCCAGACATTGCTGACGCTGCTGGTGATGATCGCTGTGCTGGGGGCGCTGGTCAGCTCAATTGTGGGCGGAGCGTTCGCAGTGGGGCCGGTGATCATGATTGCTGGCGGAGGCGCGCTGATCGGGCTGTTTGTGGGGGTCATTGCCGCGAACAGGCGACATTCCGCGCCAGCAGGGAGCCAGCGCCGCCTGTACCACTGGTTGGGAGCCGGGGCATGGTTTGCCGTGCATTTGTACGGCGCGCTGGCCGTCGGTGCTGCGCTGGCGTCGGGAGTGTTGCTGGTGGTGGGAGCCATCTGGCGACCGTTCGGGCTGGGCGACGCCGATCTGCCTGATACCATCGTAGAGGCGGTGCGCGAAGGTGAGTGGGTGTGGGCGCTGATCTGGGCGTTACTGACCGGCGTAGTAGCCAGGGCAGTGTGGCGACATGCGGGCCGGGCGGCGCGGACTATTGCGCTGGCGGCGCTGGGTCTGACGGTGGGGGGCGCGCTGGGGGCAGCGGGGGGCCTCGCCCTGGAGCGTTTGGCTGGTGGGACGGGGCTGTGGCGTGCGCTGGCTTCCGTTTCCACCGGGATTGTGCTTGTCGAGGGGGCCATCGCGCTGCTATCCGCCATCTACGTAGGCTACTGGCTGTTGGTCTGGGGCGTGGCACGGCTACGCCCGGTCGCCATGAGCGGCATTACCAGCGGCCTCATGGTGGGGCTGGTCGCCGGGTTAGGGGCGGTGGCTTCGCTGGCCGGGCGCGCGGCGCTCGTGGGTACGCTGGTGCTGATCGGGGCCTGTCTCGG
>JAGPFT010000420.1 GCA_018056405.1 Anaerolineae bacterium | reverse complement strand
CCCCCTCCCTGGCTTTGCCGGGGAGGGGGCCTGGGGGAGGGGCCTTCTGCCCATACCACACGCCTGGGAACCTTAAGGGGCGCTGCTCTGCTGCGCCCAGGTTTACCTCACCCCCAGCCTCGCTACGCTCGGCTTGCCCCCTCTCCATGCTGGCTATGCGTTACCCACAAACGCCCCCTATCCCCCAGCCCCTTTCCCCGCGCTGCGCGGAGGGAAGGGGAGCAGGCCCGCAGCTTTTCTCCCTTCCCCCCTCGTGGGGGAAGGGCCGGGGATGAGGGGGGCTGTCTACCCGGCAGAAGCGCATAACACGCTCTAGAGGTGAGGGAAAGACTCAGCGCCTACCAACGACAAGGGCCGCCCCACTGGGACGGCCCTCGCTGCCTCTCAGATACAGACGCCGCTTACTTCCGGTGCGGGTCGCGGACGCCCAGTTCGCCCAGGCGCTCCCAACCCTTCTCGCGCAGAGCAGCGTGCGCCGCTGCCAGCCGCGCTACGGGGACGCGGAACGGCGAGCAGCTCACGTAGTTCAGGCCGATCAGGTGGCAGAAGTCAATGCTATCCGGGTCGCCGCCGTGCTCGCCGCAGATGCCCACTTCCAGGTCGGGCCGGGCGGCGCGCCCGTCGTTGACGGCCATCTTCATCAGCACGCCCACCCCGTCGCGGTCAATGGTCTGGAACGGGTTCTTGGGGAGGATGCCCTTCTCGACGTACTGCAGCAGGAAGTGCCGCTCGGCGTCGTCACGGCTGATGCCATAGGTCATCTGCGTCAGGTCGTTGGTGCCAAAGCTGAAGAACTGAGCCAGCCCGGCGATCTCGCCGGCGGTGATGGCTGCGCGCGGGATTTCGATCATTGTGCCGAACTTGTAGCTGATCTCGATGCCCTTCGCCGCCATCACCTTCTGGGCTTCCTCTTCCAGGATGGTTTGCAGCAGCTTCAACTCGTTGACGTGCGCCGTGAGCGGGATCATGATCTCAGGATGCGCCTCGTAGCCATCCTTCGTCGCGTCGCACGCCGCCGAGATGATCGCGTTCACCTGCATCAACGTCACATCGGGCATCATGATCCCCAGGCGGATGCCGCGCAGGCCCAGCATCGGGTTGAACTCGGCCAGTTCCTCGGCCTTGCGCAGCAGGAATTCCTTATCCGCCACATCCTCGCCACGCTCGTGGCCAAGCGCCACGTCCACCTTCAACTCGTCGCGCGCTGGCAAGAACTCGTGCAGCGGCGGGTCAATCAGGCGGATGATGACCGGCAGCCCGTCCATGGCGCGGAAGATGCCGTAGAAGTCGTCGTGCTGCAACTCGGCGAGCTTTTCCAGCGCTTTCACCTTCGTGTCGGGGTCAGCGGCCAGGATATAGTTCTGGAAAAGATGCGTGCGCTCGCCCAGGAACATATGCTCAGTACGGCACAGGCCGATGCCCTGCGCGCCGTAGCTGCGGGCGCGGGCGGCTTGCTGCTCGTCGTCGGCGTTGGCCCACACCATCAGGCGGCGAATCTCGTCGGCCCAGCCCAGAATCTTGAGCAGCTCGGTCTGCTCTTCCAGCTTGGGGGCGACGACTGGAAGCTGCCCGATGTAGACGGTGCCCTTCGCGCCGTTCAACGAGATGTAGTCGCCTTCCTTGACGACGGTCTGGTTGACCGAGAAGAACTTCTTGTCCAGATTGATCTTGATGTCGGTGCAGCCGGCGACGCACGGCTTGCCAAGCTGGCGAGCCACCACGGCGGCATGGCTGGTTGCGCCGCCTTCCGCCGTCAGGATACCCTTGGCGGCGAGCATCCCGTGCACGTCGCTCGGCTCGGTCAGCGGGCGGACGAGGATGACCGGTTCGCCTTCTTTGCTCTTGGCTTCGGCGGTGTCAGCATCGAAATAGACCTTGCCGACCGCCGCGCCGGGCGAGGCATTGAGGCCCTTCGCCAGCGGCGTCGTCTTCTTGAGCGCCTCTTCGTCGAAGCGCGGGTGCAGCATCTGGTCAATCATCTCCGGCGAGATGCGCGCGACAGCCTCGGCGGGCGTGATCAGCCCCTCGTTCACCATGTCCACCGCGATCTTGACGGCGCTGGCGGCGGTGCGCTTGCCCGAACGGGTCTGGAGCATCCACAGCTTGCCGCTCTCGATGGTGAACTCGATGTCCTGCGTCTCGCGGTAGTGCCGCTCCAGAATGTCCGCCACGCGCATCAGTTCTTCCCACGCCTGGGGAATCTCCTTGGCCAGGCCGGACACCTCAGTCGGCGTGCGCGAGCCGGAGACAACGTCTTCGCCCTGGGCGTTGAGCAGGTACTCGCCGTAGAACTTCTTCTCGCCAGTGGCCGGGTTGCGCGTGAAGGCCACGCCCGTGCCGCTGATGCCATCGGCAATGTTGCCGTAGACCATCGTCACGATATTGGCTGCGGTCCCCCAGGTGTGCGGGTAGCCATAGTAGTTGCGGTAGTCCACCGCGCGTTTGCCATTCCAACTCTTGAAGACGGCTTCGATGCCCAGCTCAAGCTGCTTGTAGGGGTCTGTCGGGAAAGGCTTGCCAGTGAGCTTCTCGGTCAGCTCGATGAAGCGCTCGGCGCAGCGCTGCCAGCCTTCAGCGGTCATCTGGGCGTCGCTGGCCGCCCCCACACGCGCGCGCTCCTCCTCAATGATCTCCTCGAACTCCTCACCGGGCACTTCCAGCACCACCTTGCTATACATCTGGATCAGGCGGCGGTAGAGGTCCCAGGCGAAGCGCATGTCGTTGAACTTCTTGCCCATCGTTTCGACGGCACCGGGAGTCAGGCCCACGTTGAGAATCGTGTCCATCATGCCAGGCATGGACTCGCGCGCGCCGGAACGGATGGAAACCAACAGGGGGTTGGCGTCGTTGGCGAACTCTTTGCCCGTTTTCTTGTTCAGAGCTTCCATGTGCGCCAGGACCTCTTCCCACATGCCTTCGGGGAACTTGCCCGTGTTCATGTAGGCAACGCACGCCTCGGTCGTGACCGTAAATCCGGGCGGGACTGGCAGCCCAATGCGGGTCATCTCAGCCAGGTTGCAGCCTTTGCCGCCCAGGAGGTTACGCATTGTCGCGTCACCCTCTTCGAACGCATATACCCACTTCTGTGCCATTCAAGCCTCTCCTAGACTCTCTGCAGGATCGCTGCGTTTCCTGTGTGGTGTGTGCGGGTGTCATCGTCACCGGCCCCGGAGCACGGTTGTGCCACTATCCTGATGGCGCAGAACGATGGGCCGGGCGCACGCAAACCTGGGGAATTTTGCCGCCATGCTTCGCGCGAGCACAGTGAAGAAACGCACCGGATCGTATGACGAGTGATACAAGCACTTAAAGATACCCTGTCACGGCGGCTCCGTCAACCGTTTTGGGGGAGTGTGGCAAAGGTTGTCAGCGAATCGTCTGGCGCAGAGGCTTTGACCTCACCCCCTGGCCTCGCTACGCTCGGCCTTTCCCCCTCTCCAATGTGGAGAGGGGGCGGCGAGGCGCGTTAGCGCCGGGCGGGGGTGAGGTCTGTATTTCGGCAGAAGGCCCCTCCCCCTGGCCCCCTCCCCGGCAGAGCCGGAGAGGGGGAAGCGCCGCACCAGCCGATCAAAGTCCCCCTCTCTAGCTCGGCTGG
>JAGPFT010000419.1 GCA_018056405.1 Anaerolineae bacterium | reverse complement strand
CCTCTCCACACGCGGAGAGGGGACTGAGCCAGCTACTTACTCCCCCTCTCCGTATATGGAGAGGGGGCCGGGGGGTGAGGTCTGCAACCGATCTCTGCACCTGCCCCCAAATCCGAATGCACCCCGCGCCAAATCCGGGGTAGGCAGTGACCTGCTACGGGGGTATACTGGGCGGTCGTGCCGCCCCTGGCACGTCTCGGACGACAAGCCGCCCTGATTGCCAGTCTATCCGTTTGCTCTCACAACCTCACCCCCTGGCCCCCTCTCCGCCGGCGGAGAGGGGGAAGTTGAGCGAAGCGAAACGGGGGTGAGGTAGCAACTGGCAGTCACGGTGACCAATGTTGGTTGAGGATCCTCATCTGATGCGACGACTGGCGCTCATCATGCTCCTGAGTGGGGCGCTTATCGCTTCCCTGGTGGGGGGCATCGCCCTCGGCGCGCCGCGCCCGGCGGCGGGTCAGAGCGTCCCCACTCTGCCACCGACCAACACACCCCGGCCTACCGCCACGGCCAGCGCCACGCCGCTGCCGACCAACACGCCGCGCCCCACCTTCACGCCCACTGCGACCCCTTCGCCCACAGCCAGCTTCACGCCGACGGCGACGGCGACCTATACGCCCACCGTGACCCCGACGGCGACCATTGTCGGGCCGAGCGAGTACCCGGAGAACTTCAACCCGCTCACCGGTCTGCCCTACCCTAATGAGGAAGCGCGCAACCGCCGCAACCTGATCGTCAAAGTGTCCAACTTCCCCGAAGTGGTGCGCCCGCAGAGCGGCCTGGACAAGGCGGACATCGTGTTCGAGTACGAGGTCGAAGGCGCGGTGACGCGCTTCGCGGCGATCTACCGCAGCCAGGGCGCAGAGAAAGTGGGCAGCATTCGCAGCGCGCGCCTGCTCGATCTGGAGCTGGTAGAGATGTTCCAGGCATTGCTGGCCTACAGCGGGGCGAACGATTGGATCTACAACTACATCCTGGCTTCTGACTGGAAGTGGCGCGCCCTCACCCCGCAAATGGGCGTCAACTGCCCGCCCTTTTGCCGCTTCCCGGAGGAAGGCAAAGCGTTCGAGCACACCCTGTTCGGCAACACCTTCGAGATGTGGGACGTGGCCGAACAGCGTCAGATCAACGAGGGGCTGCTCGTGCGCGGCCTGGCCTTCTCTTACGTGCCAGACCCCGGCGGCAAACCCGCCCAGGACATCTTCGTGGACTACTGGAGTCCGCGCCAGGACACGCGCTGGCAATACAACCCCGCTGACGGGCGCTACTATCGCTGGAACAACGGCCTGCCGCACGTGGACGCCATCACCGGCGCGCAGCTTGCCGCCGATAACGTGGTCATCCTCGAAGCCGAGCACATTGACCGGCCCGACATCCTGGACAGCGAAGTGAGCGGCGTGGTGATCGAAACGGTGCTATGGGGACGCGGGCGGGCCTGGCTCTTCCGCGACGGACAGTGGTTCGAGGGCTTCTGGGCGCACAGCCAGGGCAAGGCCGGGCTGTGGCTGCTCTACGCGGACGGTCAGACGCCGATGCACCTCAAGCCGGGGCAGACGTGGTTCAACGTGGTGCGCCCGGTGATGTACGGCGTGGAAGTCAGCGAGCAACCCGTAGACGCGCAGGCGACCGCCCAGGCCATCTACGCGACCGCGACGCAATCCGCCGCGCAGACAGCAACGGCCATCGCGCCGTATGTGACGCCATCGCCGACCGTTGCCACGCCCACCTCGGAGTGGCTGCCGTGAGAGAGTCAGGAGTCGTGAGTCTGGAGTCGTGAGTTATGAAACCCAGCACACCCAGACGCGCAACTCCTGACTCTTCACCCAGGGGGGACCCATGTGGGGCACGCTGCTCAACGCGCTCACCGTGCTGCTCGGCAGCTCGACCGGCTTGCTGATCGGCAACCGCCTCTCACAGCGCATCCAGGAGTCGGTGATGACCGGCCTGGGGCTGGTGACGCTCGTCGTCGGCTTCTCCAACGCGGGCGAGACGGGCAACATCATCCTACCGCTGCTCAGCCTGGTCATCGGCGCGATCCTCGGCGAGCTGCTGCGCCTCGACCTGCGGCTGGAGCAGTTCGCCGGCTGGCTGCAAGGGCGCGTGCAGCGCGAGGCAGCGGAGGCTGACGCGGCGCTTGCCCACGAACGCCGGACGCGCTTTATCGAGGGCTTTGTCACGGCGTCGCTGGTCTTCTGCGTGGGGCCGCTGACCTTCGTCGGCTCGATCCAGGACGGCATGGGGCTGGCCAGCGGCTTCGAGCAGCTTGCTATCAAGAGCACGCTGGACGCTTTCTCGTCAATGGCCTTCGCTGCCAGCCTGGGCATCGGCGTGTTGTTCAGCGTGTTCACCGTGCTGGGCGTGCAGGGCGGGCTGGCATTGCTGGGCGCGCTGGCCGGGCAGTTCATGAGCGACCCGATGATCAACGAGATGACGGCGGTCGGTGGCCTGATCCTGATCGGGCTGGGCCTGAGCCTGCTGGAGATCAAGAAGCCGCGCATGGTCAACTTCCTGCCGGGGCTGATCATCGCGCCCGTGCTGGTCGCGCTGGCGACGGCACTGGGCATTAACATCTACCCGCTCTGAGGGCGGGCGCGCGGCACGTGCGTGCAAAACCTGTCAGGTAGGGCGCTGCTCTGCTGCGCCCTGGTTTACCTCACCCCCGCTCGGCTCTGACGCGCCTCGCCGCCCCCTCTCCGCCGGCGGAGAGGGGGCAAGCCGAGCGCAGCGAGGCTGGGGGTGAGGTCAATACTGTCGTGCCCAGCGAATCCCTGACAAGCTCTGCCTGCACCGGCGGCGCGCAGATGCTATTGCGCACAGCGGCACAAAGCAGTATCATCTGCCCGTTTGCTGGCTCATATCTCGTGCTATGCGTAGCCGATCAAGAGGGGAGTAACACAATATGTCGAAGCGGTTTGGTCTTTTGGCGGCTCTGCTGGCCGTCTCGTTGCTGCTGACCGCCTGCGGCTCGGATTCGATGGAAACGGCGAAAGACTATATAGAGGCCGTGCTCAAGGGTGACGCTGAGGCAGCGCAGAAAGTTGCCTGCGACTCCTACCAGGAAGACACGGCGGCGCTCGCCGCCGAGATAGCTGCCCTGGCCGAGGAATCGCGCGGCGTGCACAGCATTGATCTGAAGTACGACCTGGGCAAGGGCAACAACGCCAAAGAGGTCATCATCACTGGCTCCTATGACATCGTGCAACTCAGCGCCACTGGCAGTGTGATCGCCGGCTCGGCTCAGGAATATGAGTTGGCCGCCGCAGCGCGCGACAAGCACGACGTGGACGGCGACGGTGATTACGAGAACCGGGTCAATACGCGCATCGTGCTGACCATGGAGAAGGATGGCGATGAGTGGTGTGTCGCCAACCTGCATGGCGGCTACTTCTCGCCGGAAGAAGTCGAAGAAACGACAGAGTAACCCCTGGCGTCTCCTGCGCGAACGCTGGATGATCAGCGCCTGACCCCACAAGGCCGGGCGCTTTGCGTTCCCTCTCAGAACGCAACGAGGACGCGCGGGGGCGTCCGCGCGTCGTTGCCGGCTTGCGAGCTTACCTCACCCCCGCTCGGCGCTGGCGCGCCTCGCCGCCCCCTCTCCGTTGACGGCTATACATTACCCACATC
>JAGPFT010000418.1 GCA_018056405.1 Anaerolineae bacterium | reverse complement strand
TTCCAGGGCTTTTTCCGTCTGACGCGGGCTGTGGTGGGGGCGACGCGACTGGTCTGCCAGCCCTGCCGCTCCCTCTTCCTCATAGCGTTTCAGCCATTTGTAGCCCGTCTGCCGGCTGATGCCAAACTCCCGGCACAGGGCACTCATCTGCTCTCCTTCCTGGCGCGCCTGGGTCACAAACTTCTCTCGCAGAGACATAGCTGTTCCTACCTTCCAAGGCATCCTCCGCCTCTTTCTACTCGGCTCGGCGTGATGCCTTCATTATCCCCTAAAGTGTCAGCGATGTCTCCGAACGTGTGTCAGCTATCTCTCCGGTCTATACACAACGGAGAGGGGGAAGAGCCGAGCGTAGCGAGGCCGGGGGTGAGGTTAATGCGTTCGCCGGCCCATCTCGCCCGCCCAACCGTTCGATGTTATGATCGGAGGCGTCTGGCGAAGGCGAGAGGACGATGCGCTTATCTCGGAGCAATCTCAAGCGCCGCCGGCGGTCATCTGGCGCGCGCAGGGCGGGGGGCGCTAACTGGTTCGTGCGGGTTGTGGCGCTGGCTGCGCTCATCCTGGTCTGCTTCCTGCTCTACGCGCTCCTCAAGCCGCTGCTGTTCGGCGACGAGCGCGAGACGCAGATCATGCCCCACGGCTGGACCGACGCCACGCAGACGCCGGGAGTCTCCGCGCCGGCCACGCTGGGCGTCCCGCCGCCGCTGCCCACGTCGTGGCCCACGGTGACGCCGACCATCGCGCCGACGTTCGCCCTGCCGGGCGTGCCAGGCGAGGGGCAGGGCGGCGCGGAAGTCTGCGCGCTGACCATACGCCTGGCCGGGGCACAGGTGCGGGGTGGGCCGGGCGAGGATTACCCGGTGCTGGGGACGCTGGCGCTCGGCCAGATGACCAGTGCCGACGGCTGGGCGACCGGCGCTGACGGCTACACCTGGTGGCGGCTGGGAGCGAGCGGCTGGGCGCGCGGCGATACCTTCCTCGACGCGCTTAACCCCTCGGTGCCTGAAAGCTGCCTGACGCTACCTCCGGTCGGCGCGCTGCCGCCCACACCTGGCCCGGCGGGGAGCGCCTTCACGGCTACACCCCCGCTGAGCATTGGCGGCACAACCTGCACGCTGACCGTGCGCTGGAGCGAGGCGAATATCCGCGCCGGGCCGGGCACGTCCTTCGCCATCACCGGCACCCTGACGATGGGGCAGATGGTCAGCGCTGACGGCTGGGCGACCGGCGACGAAGGCTTCACCTGGTGGCGCTTGGTGGGCGGGGGCTGGGTGCGCGGCGACATCTTCCTCGACCCGGCCAACCCCCAGGTTCCCGCCGAGTGCGTGGCGCTGCCGCCTGTCGGATAGAAAGAGAATGTGGATTGTGGATTGCGGATTGCGGATTGCGAATTGGAGAATGCTTCTTCTTCACGAGGCGAGCGGGGGTGAGGGAGGGGGGAGACTTCCAAAGTCTGGCAGACTTCGGAAGTCTGAAATCCTATACGCGGAGTGGGGTCAGGGATCAGGTAAGGGATTGCACCCAAGGAGCGAGCAGGGATGGCGGAGTTTGTGCGTTGGGGAGTTCTGAGCACGTCAGGCCACGCGGCGAACACGGTGATTCCCGCGATGAAAGCCGCGCCCAGCGGGCGAGTGATGGCCGTGGCCAGCCGCGACGCCGGGCGGGCGCGTGCCTATGCAGCCGCGCAGGGCATCCCGCGCAGCTTTGGCAGCTACGAGGCGCTGCTGGCCGACCCGGACATTGACGCCGTGTACATCCCGCTGCCCAACAGCCTGCACCGCGAGTGGACGATCCGCGCGGCGGAGGCGGGCAAGCATGTGCTGTGCGAGAAGCCGCTGGCCCTCAACGCGGCGCAGGCGGCAGAGATGGTCGCGGCCTGCCGCCAGGCCGGGGTCAAGCTGGCCGAGGCCTTCCAGTGGCGGCACCATCCCCAGGCCCAACGTGCGCGTGCTCTGCTGCGCGATGGTGCCATCGGCCCGCTGCGCCTGATCGAAGCCGGCTTCACCTTCCCGCTGGCGCGAACCACTGACATCCGTCTGCTGCCGGAACTGGGCGGTGGGGCGCTCTATGATGTGGGCTGTTACCCCATCGCCCTGGCCCGCTACATGACCGGCGCCGAGCCGCTGTCAGTCACCGCCCAGGCCACCTGGACGGAGTCCGGCGTGGACGACCTGCTGGTGGGCACGCTGGCTTTTCCTGGCGGTGTGCTGGCCCACTTCAACTGCTCGCTGCGCCTGCCGCTGCGCCGCTACTACGAGCTGGTGGGGGCGGAAGGGTCGCTGCTGGTCAACCTGGCTTACAATCCCAAAGAGGACGCGCCCGGCGAGATCATCCGTCGCGGCGACGACCGCCGCCCGCTCGAAACCTACACGACCGAGCGCCTCAACTCGTACACGCTGATGACCGAGGACTTCAACCGCGCCGTGCTGGACGGGACCGAGGTGCCATTTCCGGCGGAGGACGCCGTGCTCAACATGCGCGTCATAGATGCGGCATACCAGGCGGCGCGCAGCGGGGGGACGGTCGCGCTGTGATCGGTAGAGGGGCGTCCTGACTGTGGCTGAGCATTCCGGGCCAACACCCGATCCGCTGGCGGGCAAGCACGTCGTTGTGCTGGGCATCGCCCGGCAGGGGCGCGCGTTGGGCCGCTGGCTGCCAACCATCGGCGCGCGCGTCACCCTGTCCGATCAGCGCACTGCCGAAGCGCTGGGCGAGGCGCTGGTCGGGCTGGCCGGGGAGCGCGTCTCGCTGGCATTGGGTGGGCACCCGCTGGCCCTGCTCGACGACTGCGACGTGCTCTGCGTCAGCGGGGGCGTGCCGCTCACGCTGCCTATCGTGCAGGAGGCGCTGCGGCGCGGGGTGCGCGTGACCAATGACGCGCAGCTTTTCCTGGAGCGCTGTCCGGCCCCGGTGATCGGTATCACCGGCAGCGCCGGCAAGACGACCACGACCGCCCTGACCGGTGAGATGGGCCGCTACGCCGGGCTGCGCACGTTTGTCGGCGGCAACATCGGCGACGTGCTGCTCGATGATCTGCCGGCGATGCGCCCCGACGACCTGGTGGTGATGGAGCTGAGCAGTTTCCAGCTTGAGTTGATGACGGTTAGCCCGTCGGTGGCCGGCGTGCTCAACGTGACGCCGAACCACCTGGACCGTCACGGGCGCATGGACGCTTACATCGCCGCCAAGTCGCACATTTACGCTCACCAGGACGCGCGCGATGTCGCCGTCTTTGGCCGCGACGATCCCCACGCGCGGGCCATGAGCGCCGATGCGCCGGGGCGCGTGGCTGAGTTCTCGCTGCGCGAGCGCGTGCTCAGCGGCGCGTATCTGTACGGCGACGATCTGTTGGTCACAGTGGACGATGGCGCGCCTGGCACGGTCTGCGAAGTGGTGTGCGCGCGCTCGGCGATCCGGCTGCGCGGCGATCACAACGTGCTCAACACGCTGGCGGCCTGCGCGTTGGCGGGCGCGGCGCGGCTGCCGGTGAAGGCGATGCGCGCCGCCATCGAGGCGTTCACTGGCGTCGAGCACCGCCTGGAGACGGTCGCCGTGATCGGCGGCGTGACCTGGGTCAATGACAGCATCGCTACCGCACCAGAGCGCGTGGTGGCCGCGCTGCACAGCTACACCG
>JAGPFT010000014.1 GCA_018056405.1 Anaerolineae bacterium | reverse complement strand
TATCTCTGCCAGAATCTCAATCAGTGGTGGCACTTCGACTGCCGCCATCGTGTAACCTCACCTTTCATGGCTTCGCTTGCTGTTGATCGGTGAGGTTACTCTCTTTGTCGAGAATAGGAAAACCCTGTGCCGCGCCAGGGCGCATCAGGCGAGCAGCGCCGCCAGCCCAAAGGCGATCAGCACCGTCCCGCTCAGCCGGTTGACCCAGCGCATCCGGCGCGGAGTGAAGCGCTCGCGCAGCAGGCTCACGCCCCCGCTGAGCAGCAGCCACCACATCGCCGAGCCGGCGAACACGCCCGCCACCAGGGTCAGCGCCGCCCCGTAGTCCCGGCCCATCTCGGCGAGGCCCAGCCCGGCGAAGATGGCCGCGAAGGAGAGGATCGTCAGCGGGTTGGTCAGCGTCAGGGCGAAGGTGGAGAGGTACGCGCCCAGCAGCCCGCTTCGGCGGGCGGACGCGGCTTCGCTGGCCGGGCGGGCCAGGAAGGTGCGCGCGCCCAACGCGCACAGGAACAGCCCGCCGATCAGCCGCAGCCATCCCTGCTGATCCACCAGCGCGCCGGAGACCGCCGTCAGGCCGAAGCCGGCGACCGCGCCGTAGCTCGCGTCAGCGGTCGCCGCGCCCAGCCCCGACGCCAGGCCGTGCAGCCGCCCCCCGGCCAGCGTGCGGCGGATGCACAGCACGCCGATCGGGCCCACCGGTGCGGCGATGGAGAAGCCGATGACCAGCCCGCGCAGGAGGAAAGTGGCGTCCATTTCTCCGTGTTTGCCTTCTCAGGTTTTCTGGTTACCCATGAGGCACCGTGCTATCATACGTTCTTGTACCAACAGAGGACACGGCTGGAGAGTTGTCAACAGGTCTTCAAGACACCCTGGTACGTGATAGGGAAGGATAGCGCACGTGTCAAACAATAACCAGCTAACCCAAGATGCCATTGGCATTACACGGCTAACGGTGAGTGGCTACAAATCCATACGCGAGCCATCAGAAATTGAAGTGCGCCCGCTCACAATTCTGGCTGGCGCGAACAGCTCGGGAAAGTCGAGTATGGTTCAGCCGCTCTTGATGATGAAACAAACGCTCGAAGCAACTCACGATCCTGGTTCCCTGTTGTTGGACGGACCCAATGTCCGTTTCACCAAGGCTGAGCAGTTCCTTTGCAGGCAGAGCAGGACGTCGTATCAGGACTTGATCATTGGAGTAGAGATTGATGAGAGATTTCTTCTAAAAAACACTTTTCACTTTAGGGAAACTCGCGAGATCGAACTGATTCGAGCGGTCTATGGGCATACAGAGATTCGCCCAGAGATGGACGAGGACGAGATAGTCGCTCAACTCCCCCCGGAACTCCTAGAGACCAAGCCTAGGATGCAAGAAGCTCTCAGTCAGCCTCTTGAATGGTATGTAAGTCGAAATCGTTGCTTGCTGGAATTTGGTCTACGCATCCCCGACGGTGGACAAGTTTTCTCGCTAGGCCCATCATTCCAACACGAACATCATATTGGTCGCGTGATTCATGTACCAGGTCTGAGGGGAAACCCGGAACGCACCTATCGTGTGACCCCCATCACGGGCCCGCGATTCCACGGTACGTTCGAATCCTACGTGGCCAGTGTTGTCAGCCAATGGAAAGCAAGTGACAGGAGTCGATTAACGACCCTAGGAGCAACTCTCAGAATGCTTGGACTGACCTGGAAAGTTTCCTCTGAACCTATTGACGATACTCAGGTCGAATTGAGGGTGGGCCGGTTGCGTCAGGCCGCTGTAGGCGGTGCCCGAGATTTGGTAAGCATTGCCGATGTTGGTTTCGGGGTCTCTCAGGTCTTGCCGGTACTGGTGGCTTTGCTGGTAGCGCGACGAGGGCAGCTCGTGTATCTTGAACAGCCGGAACTCCATCTGCATCCCAAAGCACAACATGGGTTAGCAAATATCCTGGCAGAGGCAGCCCAAAGAGGGGTTCGCGTTATTGTCGAGACCCACAGTTCTATCCTTCTACTGGGTATTCAGACCCTGATCGCGCAAGGAAAACTTGACTGCAATTTGGTCAAGCTGCACTGGTTCACGCAGAATGAGAATGGCTGCACCACGATCACAAGCCGCGACGTGGACTCGACAGGGGCCTACGGCGATTGGCCGGAAGATTTCGCTGATGCAGAACTAGAAGCCCAGGGAGCCTACCTCGACGCTGTTGAAATGAAGGAAGAGGGGGGATGAGGTGGGGGTCAAGAATCCGAAGAATCTGGTCATTGATGCTGACATTGCCCGATCGGCAGGCGGGAAAGGTGCAGTAGCCCCAGTTCCTATACAGTGCCGCAGCTTTCTTGATGAAGTGCGCAAGACCGGACACAAGATGGTGATAACGCCCGACATCTCCACTGAATGGAAGAAACATGCGTCTCGATATTCTCAGACTTGGCGTGTCAGTATGCAGAGCCGGGGTCAGATCATCTCTGTGGGATACAACGATCGCATTGAGAATGAGGTCTTGCGCGGGGAGATCCGAGAATACTCGCCTGACCCGAATGGCTGCGAAGCCATGCTGAAGGATGTGCATCTTATTGAAGCAGCTCTAGCCACTCATCGAATTATCTCATCCCGGGACGAGAGAGCAAGGCGGCTCTTTGGCGAGATATCCAAGCCGATCTCCTTGATTCGCCAGATTGTGTGGGTCAATCCGACGGTCGAAGCAAAAGACTGTATCTCCTGGCTAGGTCGGGGAGCACCTGCTGACCGTGAGCGTCAGCTCGGCTGTAGGTGGGATTCCTGACAGAGCGCTCAAAAACGCCTGACACATCTGGCCCCGCCAGACAACGCGACTAGCCTCTCGGTTTCTCGGCCCCTATTCTCTCAGTACATCAATACGACTTTGACCGCGTTCGCCGGATGCTGGTCAATCAGCGCGTAGGCGTCCGCCGCCCTCGCGAAGGGGAAGCGGTGCGTGATCAGCCCGTCGGCGCGCAGCCGCCCCTCGGCCAGCAGTTGCGTGACCGTCGCGTGGACGCGCGCCCGATCCCAGGCGGGATAATCGCGGTGCGGGCAGTCCCACACGCCCATGCTGGAGACCATCGTCACGCGGTTGTGGTGCCACTCCTCGCCCAGGCGCAGCGCCGCCGCCCCGCCCTGATAGAAGCCGCCGGCGACGACCGTCCCCGCCACGCGCACGCTGCGCACCGCCTCGTGCAGGGCCGCGTCGCTGCCCGATAGCTCGATGGCCACATCCGCGCCGCGCCCCGGGCTGGCCGTCTTGATAGCGTAGGCGACATCGCCGGCGGCAGGATCGAGCGTGCGATCTGCGCCGAACTGCTCGGCCAGCGCGCGGCGGCCCGCCAGCGGGTCAATGGCGTCAATCCAGGCCGCGCCGTCCAGCCGCGCCAGTTGGATCGCCAGCAGCCCGATCGCGCCCAGCCCGAAGACCGCCACGCGGTCGCCGACCTTGATGTGCGCGTCGTGTACCGCTTGCAGGGCCACGCCCGCCAGGGCCAGGGTGATCGCGGCGTCGGGAGTCAGGCCGGGCGGCAATGGCTCCACCCTGCCGATCATCGTTCGCTCGGTGGGGCGGACGGTGTGCGTCGCCCGGTGGCCGAGCGGCAGGTGGATCAGATCGCCCACCGCGAAGCCGGACACGTCCGCGCCGACTTCGATCACGCGCCCGACCCACTCGTAGCCCAGGTGCGCGGGATAGAGCGCGCCTTCTTCGGCGGGCAGGAACAGGCGCAGGTCGGGGTCGAAGCGCCGGTTGTGGAACGGCGCGGTGCCGCGGTAGAGATTGAGTTCCGTGCCGTGACTGATCCCGCTGAGCACCGCCCTGGCGCGAATCTCGCCGGGCTGCAAGGGGCGCTCCTCGTAGGGCACAAGCGCGATCTGGCGCGGGCCGCTTAGCTGAAGCTCGTGAAGCATGGGGTCTCCTTTGTGCGCGTGGAAGACTGCCAGACGCCTAGCGATTGCCGTGCGGCGTATTGTTCAGGATGCGCGCCAATTCGCGGCTGAGCAGGCCGGTGCGCTCGTCGCGCAGCAGCGGTAGCCGGTAGCGCGTGCGGTGAAGCTGGTTGAGATCAATGTGCCCGACGAGCAGCGCCTCTTCGAAGTATGGCCCGCGCAGCAGGAACTCGCCGTTTGGGTCGGCGACGGTGCTGCCGCCCCAGAAGTTCAGCCCGTCCTCGAAGCCGATGCGGTTGCAGTGCACGACGAAACTGGTGAACAGGCTGGCGTAGGCGCTGTTGACCATCTCCACCCAGCGCGCGCTGTGCAGGCGCGGGTCTTCGTCCAGGCCCCGCCCGGGGCTGGCGCTGTGCAGCAGCAGCACGTCCGCCCCGTCCAACCACAGCAAATACGGCGGCGAAGCGTGCCAGAAGTCCTCGCAAATCAACATACCCATCCGCCCGAAGCGCGTGTTGAAAGCGCGCACCTCGTCGCCCCAGGCGAAGTAGCGCCCCTCGTCGAACATGCCGTAGGTCGGCAGGTAGGCTTTGCGGTGCACGTGAACGACCGCCCCGCCGCTGAGGTACGCCTGCGAGATGTAGAAGCGGTGTCGCGCGTCCTCCTCGACGAAGCCCACGGTCAGATCGAGGGCGTGGCGGCGCGTCGCCTCCATCAGCGGGCCGAAGGTGGGGTCGTCGGGGCCGGGAGCAATGCCCAGCTCGTAGACCATGTCCTGCAGGTAGTAGCCGGTCAGCGACAGCTCCGGGAACAGGAGCAAGTCCACGCCCTGCGCCACCGCCTGATCAATGCGCGCCAGGTGCGCGCTCAGGTTGGCGGGCACATCACCCAGCCTGGGGCTGATCTGGGCCAGGCCCAGCGTGATTTTCATCGGCGTCCCTCTCCCTCGCTGTTTCAGGGACGGGCAGGTGTTGAGTGAACGTGAAGACAGGCGAACATCTCATGTCTGGCCTCACCCCCTGGCTCCCTCTCCACGTGGTGGAGAGGGGGAGTCAGGCCGCTATGAAGTCCCCTCTCCACCACGTGGGGAGAGGATTTAGGGGTAGGGCTACTATCCCACACGCCATCACCTTGCCCATCTCAGGGGCCGTTTGAGAACTCGTGCCCCTGCCTTTGCCCCCCATCCCCGGCCCTTCCCCCACGAGGAGGGAAGGGAGAAGATTGTTGACTCTAAGCCCCTCCCTCCTTGTGGAGTCAGGGGCGGACAGCACCGTGAGAAGCATTGAGAGGGCGTCCGCTTAACCTCACCCCCTGGCCTCGCTGCGCTCGGCCTTTCCCCCTCTCCGTCAACGGAGAGGGGGAAGCAGGCGCGCCAGCGCCGAGCGGGGGTGAGGTAAAGCGAAGACCTGCCCCAGACTATCAGCCGATCTCAACGCCTGTACGCCCCTGAACCCCTGCTGTTGGGGGTGAGCCAGGACTCTCTGCTGCTTCAATCCTACCGCATTCCCTGCGTCTGGCTGCGCTCTTACTATCCCCCCGCCAGCGCCTCCGCGACGTTCCACACGCGGACCAGTCCATCCGGCCCGCTGCTGACGATCCGCGCGCCGTCCGGCGACCAGGCAACTGCGCGCACGTCCCCATCGTGCGTGCCCAGCACAGCAATCAGCGCGCCGTCCGCCGCATTCCACAGGCGCACAGACCCATCGCGCCCGGCAGTGACCAACGCCGCCCCGTCTGGCGACCAGGCCAGGGCGATCACATGGCGGTCAAGCCCCTTGAGCGTGGCTGCCACCCGCGCCTTGTCCGGCCCGGCAGAGAAGTCCCAGATGCGAACCGACTTGTCCCAGCTTGCCGAGGCTAGGCGCGTCCCGTCCGGCGACCAGGCCACGTCGGTGATGCTGTCCTGATGATCGTCCAGCACGGCCAGCAATTCTCCGCTCTGCGGGTTCCACAGCCGGAGGGTCATGTCCGCGCCGCCGCTGGCAATCGTCGCGCCGTCCGGCGACCAGGCGACCGCCGTCGCGCTGGCGGTGTGCCCATTCGTCTCACGCAGCACTTGCACCGCAAATGAATCGCTGAAGGCGCGTGCCAGGATCGTTTCGACCTGCGCCGGCTCGAGGGCCGGGAACAGGTTGTAGCGCCCGGCAGCGATTTCGTTGGCCAAGCCCGCTGCGCCCAACGCCTCCAGCGCAGCTATGATCTCCGCGTCGTCTTGCGTGCTCATGGCGCTCGCCGTCTCCCCCTGGGGGACCATGAGCAGGTAGAACCCCAGGCGGTCGAGGCGGTCAACGGGCACCTGGGCCTGCGCCTCGCGCTGGAATGTCTCCAGGCGCAGCGCGCGGGCAGCCTGGATGAACGTCGAGTCCTCGCGCGCGGCGATGTCGTCTACCGTCTGCTGAGCGCTCGCCTGCCTGTCGAGATGGCCCAGGAACACCACATCGTCGAGCAGCGTTGCCACGCGCAGCGCGTCCTTTTCGGGCAGGGCAGCCAGTTCCGCAGCCAGCGCCTCGTCATTGTCCACCTCGAAAGCCAGGCTGTGCGGCAGCTCGGCCAACGCCGCGCTCAGATCGCGTGCGGTCAGCCCGTCCACAGCGGCTACGTCAAAATGGTGCGCGCCAAGCTGCCGCAGAACGGGCAGCAGCGTCTCGTCGGACAGGGCCAGCGCCAGCCGGACACGCGCAGCCTCGTCGAGCGCGGCCAGGGTCGCGTCCAGGTTAGCATCGCCGGTGGTGATAGTCAGCGCGGCGTCATGATCGCGCAGCCGCCCGAACAGGCGCAGCAGAGCGGCATCCTCACGGGCGTTGAAAGCGCCAATGGCGTCCACAGCCTCGTCGTACTGGCGCAGCGCCGCCACGAAGTCCGGGTCCTGGAGCTTGGCAGCGATGGCCTCGCCATTCTCCAGGCCAAACGACACGGTGAAGTCCTCACCTTCCAGGTCGGCCAGCGTGGCGATGAAGTCCTCACCGGCGGCGGTCGTGGACTCGCCGCTGGCAGCAGTGATGACGATGACCAGTTCCTGGTTCTGCAGGCTGCGCACGGTGCGGATCAGGTCGGCGTCGTCGCGCGAGTCAATGGCAGCGATGGCTGCTTCCGCTGCCTCCAGCGCGTCGAGCGCGGCGTTGACTTTCGCATCATCAGGCATGGCCAGCAGCAGCGCCACTTCGCTGTTGGGCAGGGCAGCCAGGTCTTCGTCCAGGGCTGCGTTCCCGGTGCGCAGCGCCAACCGGTAGGCGCTGGAGTCAACAGCAAGCAGCGTCTGCACGAAGTCCGGCTCCTCGAACTTGACGAACAGGTGATAGTCCGTCGCGCGCAGGCGCGCCACCAGATCGGTGAGCGGCTCAGCTTCGAGCGCAGCCAGCGTCTTAAGCGCCGCTTCGAGGGTGTTGACCGTGCGCATCACTTCTCTGTCCAGCAGCTTGAAGGAGAGGGCCAGCACGTGTGCCTCGCCGAGCGCGGTGAGCGCTTTGCCGCCGCTCGCATCCCACAGGAACAGGCGGTTGTCCGCGCCACCGCTCACCAACTGCGTCCCGTCCGCCGACCAGGCCAGCGCAAAAACCCAGTCCGTGTGACCGGTGAGCGTTGCCAGCACTGCGCCGGTATCCGGGTTCCACACGCGGACGGTGTTATCCAGGCCAGCGCTGGCCAGGTGCGTCCCGTCCGGCGACCAGGCCAGGTCGCGCACTGCTGCCGAGTGCCCTTCGAGCGCGCGCAGCGGCTTGAAGTCTGCGTCGTAGAGCCAGATGCGCGGCCCGTTCCCTACCGCCAGCACGCTCCCGTCCGGCGACCAGGCCAGGGCGAGGGCGTCGTCAACCGGCAGGCGCAGCCGTTCGTGCGGCGACGGGGTGGGGTCGTTTGCGGCGGGCGTAACAGGCTGAGGCGGCCCGGCAGGTGCGGAGTCGTCGTCGCCACAGGCGCTTACCGCGAACGCGATCCCGATCAGCAACGCCAGCCACAAAGTCCGTGTCCCCCGATGCCAGGGTGGGCAACGCACCGATTTGCTCATGGCACTTTTTCCTGTCCCGCACTCGCCAGACCGTTAACGCTGAGCCAATGATAGCACACACTGAGACACAGGCGAGAGGCTCGTGGCTCAGGGCACCGCCCGGCTCTTTGTGCTCAGCTCGCCGCGAAGTCTTCATCGGCTCCGAAAAGTGTCACCTATCTGTCCGGTCTATACACCCCCTTGTGGGGGAAGGGTCGGGGATGGGGGGAAAAAACAGGCACAGCCAAAGATGTGGGTCATGGATAGCCAGCACGGAGAGGGGGGCGGCGAGGCGCGTCAGCGCCGGGCAGGGGGGGAGGTCAATACCTCTCGCTTGCGTCACCCGTCACATGAAGTGATTTACGTCACACCAAACATGGTCAAGCGCCACTGTGGGACGGGCGCGCAGCTTGTTACCCTAGTGTTGAAGAAGCGGATAGAAGCAGCCGATGCGCGCGATCGGTGCGAGGGTCACGCGCAGCGGCATTTGATTGTTTACCCGCATCGGAGCCTTGGCGGAGTCACTCATGAGCCTTTACATCTTGTCAAAGGAACGGCTGCCGCAGTTCGTCAAGGCGCTGCAAGGGAAATTCCGCGTCGTTGGGCCGGTCAAGACCGAGACCGGCTATGTTTTCGACGACATCACCGATCCCGCGCAGCTCCAGATGGACTACACGACAACTATTCTCCCCCCCAAGAAGTACTTCCTTCCTCAACGCGAAGTGCTGTTCTCCTATCGTAACGAGAAGGAGAACGGCGGCCCTCAGCGCCTTGAGATGCGCCCAGTGTACCAGGATGTCCAGCCGACGGTGATCTTCGGCGTGCATACCTGTGACATGAACGGCATCATGCTCTACGACAAGGTCTTCTCCGAGGGCTTTCGCGACGAGCACTACATGGAGCGGCGCGAGCAGATTTACATCATCGGCATCGAATGCCTGCATCCGTGCGACGAAGCCTCGTTCTGCAAGGACATGGGCACCCTCACCGCCCCGCCCATCTACGACCTGCACATGACCGACGCGGGCGACCACTACTTCGTGGATACGGGCACTGAGAAAGGCGAGCGCCTGTTGCTCGACAACGCCTATGTCAAGATGGCCGAGAAGGAAGACATCCAGCGGCTTGGCCAGGTACTTTCCGCCAAATGGCCGCACTTCCGTATGCGCCTGAAGATGAGCCGCGACCAGACGCCGTCGCTGTTGACGCTGGGCTACCAGGCCAGGCTGTGGCAGGAACTTGGTGAGCGCTGCCTGGCCTGCGGATCGTGCACGAATGTCTGCCCCACCTGCTTCTGCTTTGACATGCACGACGAGAACGACATCACCATGCAGGGCGGCGAGCGCGTGCGCGTGTGGGACTCGTGCCAGCTTCGCGAGTTCGCGCTGGTGGCCGGGGGACACAACTTCCGCGAGAGTAAAGCGTCGCGCGTCCGGCATCGCTTGATGCGCAAGGGCAAGTACATCAAGCAGGTGCACGGCTTGCTTGGCTGCACCGGCTGCGGACGCTGCGAGCGGGCCTGCCTGGTGAACATCACCATCCCCGGCACGCTGAACGCGCTGCACGAAGAGATGCAGCTCGAACCGGGCCTATAGGAGAAGCGCGCGATGCTGCACACCACTCAAAACCTGACAACCACGACCACCCCCCGGCGCTACAACGGGCACACGTCGGTCTTCTTGCCCACTGTCGCCACCATCGAGGAGGTGAAGACGGAGACAGCGCTGGAGAAAATCTTCACCGTGCGCCTGCCGGACGGCCAGAACCTCGGCCACGTGCCGGGCCAGTTCGTGATGGTGTCCATCCCCGGCGTGGGCGAAGCGCCGATCAGTGTGATGTCGTCGCCCAGCCGCACCGGGGAGACCTTCAAGCTGTGCATCCGCAACGCCGGCGACCTGACCAGCCTCATCCACCGGCTCCAGCCGGGCGACGAGATCGGCATTCGCGGGCCGTTCGGGCGTGGCTTCCCCGTCGCCCAGTTTCGCGGCAAGGACATCCTGATCGCGGCGGGCGGCCTGGGGCTGGCCCCGGCGCGCTCGCTGATTGAGGAGGTGCTCGACAACCGCACGAGTTTTGGCCGGCTGATCATCCTCTACGGGGCGAAGAATCCGGGCGAAATCCTGTTCTGCGACGCGCTGGCCGAGTGGGAGAAGCGCGACGACGTTGAGTTCATGGTCACGGTAGATCGCCCGGACGACACCTGGTCTGGCCATGTCGGGGTGATCACGACCCTGTTCGAGCATGTCGAAGTGAACCCTTACAAGACCATTGCCGTCACAGTGGGGCCGCCCGTCATGTACCGTTTCGTCACAATGGAATTGCTGGGCAAGGGTCTCACCCCTGAACAAATCTGGATGAGCTTCGAGCGCCGCATGAAGTGCGGCATTGGCAAGTGCGGTCACTGCCAGGTCAACCATCGCTATAGCTGCCAGGAAGGGCCGTCATGGACTTACGCAGAAGCTCTGGCTTTTGAGGAGGCGCTCTAATGGCGACGAAACCGAAAATCGCCTTCTTCGACTTCACAAGCTGCGAAGGCTGCCAGCTCACGGTGATAGACCTGTTGCAGACGCATCTGGGGCTGCTCGACCTGGTGGAGATCGTCCAGTTCCGCGAAGCCATGTCGGAAAAAGGCGAAGACTACCAGATTGCCTTCATCGAAGGCTCATGCACGCGCAAAAGCGACGAGGCCCGCTTGCAGAAGATCCGCGAGCAGGCAGCGGTCGTCGTGGCGCTGGGCGCTTGCGCCCACCTGGGCGGCATCAACGCCCTGAAGAACTGCTGGCCCATCGAGTACGTCCAGACTTACGTCTACGGCAAAAACGGCAGGGACGCCTACGAGAGTTACCCGGCTCGGCCTATCTCAGCAGTGATCAAGGTAGACGCGGTGATCCCTGGCTGCCCGATTGACCGCCACGAGTTTCTGCGCATCGTCCAGCTTTTGCTGCAAGGTCGCCAGCCGCGCCTGCCCGACTACCCGCTCTGCGTGGAGTGCAAGCTGCAGGAAAACGCCTGTCTGAACAAGCTCGGCATCCCCTGCCTGGGGCCGATCACCCGCGCCGGCTGCAACGCCATCTGCCCCAGCTACGGCGACGGCTGCGAGGGCTGCCGGGGCTGGGCACCGGAGGCGAACTTCGCCTATATGCGCGAAATCCTGCGCGGGCATGGCCTGTCCGACGCCGACATAGACGCCCGTTTCACCCTGTTCAACCATTACCAGTTCCAGCAGATGGGTGAGCCAGCGCCAGTCACGACCTCTCTCGGTCCCGACAAAACCGCCCCCCTCCCCACATCAACATTCGCCGCGCCGAAGGAGGACTGACGACCATGACCGAGAACATCCGAGTCAACGTACACCATGTGACGCGCGTCGAGGGTCACGGCAACATTGTCGTGGACGTGCGCGACGGCACCATCGAGAAGTGCGAGTTGCAGATCGTCGAGACGCCGCGCTTCTTCGAAGCCATGCTGCGCGGGCGGCCCTACACCCAGGCGTCGCACATCACCAGCCGCATCTGCGGCATCTGCGCTTGTGGGCACGCCACCGCCAGCCTGCGCGCCACCGAGCGCGCCCTGCAGGTCAAGCTGAGCGAGCAGACAGTTCGCCTGCGCAAGCTGGTCTTTCACGGCGAGCTGCTGGACAGCCATATCCTGCACGTCTATATGCTGGTCGCCCCGGATTTCCTGGGCGTGGGCAGCGTCATCCCGCTGGCGACGAGCCATCCCGAAGTCGTCAAGCGCGCGCTGCGCATGAAGCAGTTTGCGGGCGACCTGTGCGCAGCCTTCGCCGGGCGGCACACGCACCCCATCGCCATGACCGTGGGCGGCTTCACCCAATTCCCGGCGCTCAGCAAGGTCGAAGAACTGCGCGAGCGGGCCGAGGCCTTGCTGGCGGACGTGGACGCGACGGTGGAATTGTTCGGCTCGCTGCCCTGGCCGTCCTTCGAGCGCGAGACGGAATACGTGGCGCTCGTCCAGCCTGACACCTATGGCTTCATTGACGGCGAGATCGGCAGCACCGACGGCTACACGTTGCCCATTGATCAGTATCGCAGGGTGACCAATGAGCGGTTGGTCCCGCACTCAACGGCCAAACACACTGCCTTCAACCGCGACAGCTACATGGTCGGGGCGCTGGCCCGCTACAACCTGAAGCACCAGCACCTGCACCCGCGCGCTCAGGCCGCCGCCGCGCATCTGGGGCTGAGCGCGCCCTGCTACAACCCGTTCCTCAACAGCGCCGCGCAGGTTGTCGAGATCGTGCACTGCATGGACGACGCAATTCTGCTGCTGGATGAGGTACTCAAGCGCGGCATTGAGTGGGAGAAGCCCGCGCCAGTGACACTATCAGCAGGCGCGCGCGGTGTTGGCGCGTGCGACGTGCCGCGTGGTATCTTGTTCCACGAGTACCAGATCGGCGAGAACGGGCTGATCGAAGAGGCGAACTGCATCATCCCCACCGGCCAGAACCTGGGCAACGTGGATCGTGATATGCGCGCGTTGGTGCCTACGTTGCTGACCGAGCCGGAAGACAGCATCCGGCTGAAGATGGAGATGCTGGTGCGCGCCTACGATCCCTGCATTTCGTGCTCGACGCATTTCCTGAACGTCGAGTTTGTCGGCCAGTGAGGCGGTCTTGCGCAGGAGCAAGGGAGACGCGCCTGGCAGGGCGTCTCCCTGCGCCGCGCAATGCCCGGCACGGGGACAGTTGCGGGCGATGGCCGCAGGCACGCAGGGCGACACGCTGATCTTGGGCGTTGGCAACCCCTTGAGGGGCGATGACGGCGTAGGCGTTCTGGCTGTCCAACGCCTGCTGGCGCGGCCCGATCTGCCGGCGGGCGTCGCTGTAGTAGATGGCGGCACTGCCGGGCTGGGATTGATCCCGCTCATTGAGAACTACCGCCGCGTGGTGCTGGTGGACGCCGTGCTGATGGGCGAGCCGCCGGGCACGGTGCGCCGCTTCGCGTGGCACGAAGCGCGCGTCGCCGGGCATGAGCGGCACCTCTCGCTGCACCAGAGCGACCTGGCCGATGCGTTGGCGCTGGCCGAGGCGCTGGGCAGCCTGCCGCCCGTGATCATTGTGTACGGCGTGCAGCCCCAGCATACGGACTGGGAGCAGCCGCTCAGCGAGGCCGTCGCGCGCGCCTTACCGGGTTTGGTGAATGCCCTCATAGCTGAGGTCAGGAGTTAACAGGACTATGGCCCACAAGATTCTGATCATTGACGACGATCCTGATGTGGTGCTGGCGCTGCGTATGCCGCTGGAGAGCGCGGGATACGACGTTTCCGACGCGCACTCGCAGGAGAGCGGGTTGCGAGCGGTTGACCAGATCAAGCCCGATCTGATCATTCTCGACGTGATGATGGACACACACACGGCGGGCTTTCAACTGGCGCAGAAGCTGCACGGCCCCGGAGCCACAGAAGAGCACAAGGCGATCCCCATCCTCATGCTGACCGCCGTGCACCAGACCACGCCGCTGCGCTTCTCGCCCGACGAAGACTACCTGCCAGTGGACGGCTTCATCGAGAAACCCGTTGATCCGCAGCGACTGATCGCCGAGATCAAGAAGCTGCTCCAGAAGTAGACGCGGCGTACTCTGGCACGAGCGGCGCGCCGCCCGGCCCATGACCCGGCCAGCGCCTTGTGGGGGGCAGAGTCACTGGGCATGGAGCGCGCCGGCCCTTTCACCTGCTCTGGGGAAGGCCACGCGAGGCGTCCGATGAAGATCACGACGGAACCCCAACCAGAGAGCCGGGAGTCGCGCCGGGCTTTGCAGCCCACCCTGGAAGAACTCAGCCAGAACGCCCGGCTGCTCATCCGTCTGCGATGGGTAGCCGGGTTTGGCATTCTGATCGGGACGGTCTTCGCCAGCGCCGTCCTGGGTCTCAACCTGCAGGTGGCCCCCCTGCTGGTCATCGGTCTGGGGGTGCTGGCCTACAACACGGTGCTCTTCTTCCTCAGTCACAACGACATCCCCCGCGAAGGGTTCGAGCGCATCGCCTGGGGCCAGATTTTGCTCGACTGGCTGGCCATGATCGCGCTGGTGCACTTCACCGGGGGGATCACCAGCCCGGCCCTGATCTATTTCGTGCTCCATGCCGCCCTATCCGGCATGATTTTGCTGCCCTGGCAGGTGCGCAGCCTGACCGTCCTGGCAGTGCTCATCGTCGGCGGGCTGGCCTGGCTGGAACGCGCCGGCTGGCTGCCGCACGTGACCATTGACGAGCTAGACCTGGACAACGCCCTGCACAAGAACACCACCTACATCGCCGCCGTCATGTTCTTCTTCGGCTCGACGATGTTTGTGCTGTCGGAGCTGGTGACGCGCATTGTACAGCGCCTACGCCAGCGCGAAGAGCATATCCGCCAGCTTCTCGAAGCGCGCTCGACGTTTGTGCGCGTGGCCACCCACGAGCTACGCGCGCCCCTGGCCGCCGGGATTTCCCTGATGAAGAACATCGAGCAGGGCTACACAGGCGAGCTAACCGAGCAGCAGATGGCGCTTATCGTGCGCGTCATCAATCGCCTGGAAGGGCTGCGCACGCTCATAGACGACCTGCTCACCCTGGCCCACAGCCGCGAGGCGACCACCGCCCATGCGCCCCTGGAAGCGGAGGGGGTTCGCGCCAACCTGTTGAGAATACTGGAGCGCGAAGCACCCAATGCCGAACACAAGCGAATCACGCTGCACAGCGACCTGAGCGACGAGCCGGGCGTAGTCATGGCCGAGGAGGTCGGACTGCAAATCATCCTGGGCAACCTGCTCAACAACGCCATCAAGTACACGCCCGAAGGCGGCGACGTGTGGGTCACTTACCGGGTCAGCCGCCCGGCGCGCACCGTCGAAGTCACCATCGCCGATAGCGGCATTGGCATCCCCGCCGCCGACATGCCCCACATCTTCGACGAGTTCTTCCGCGCGCGCAACGCCAAAGAAACTCAGACCACCGGCACAGGCATCGGCCTCTCAACCGTCAAGACGCTGGTGGATCGCTATGGCGGTGTGCTGACGCTGGAAAGTGAAGAAAGCAAGGGTACCACTGTAACGGTGACACTGCCGCTGGTGTCGAAGCAGCCTCCCCGCGAACCGCTGTGATCGTCCTCGCCCGGCCTGGGTGCGTGCAAAACCCGTCAGGCAACATGGTTGCGCTCCTTAGCCTCACCTCTGCTCGGCGCTGGCGCGCCTCGCCGCCCCCTCAGCCACGCTGTGGAGAGGGGGCAAGCCGGGCGCAGCGAGGCTGGGGGTGAGGCTACTGCCAGCGTCACACGTATCACTGACACCCTTTGCACACACCCCCCGGCCTCGCCGAGTTACGCCTCTTCGCTGAAGACCAGGTGATCGCCCACGGTCACCCGGTCGAGCAGGGCGGGGCGCGCCTCGATCAGGTAGCGCGCGGGCTGGTCCGGCGCGTAGTAGGGTCGCCAGGGCCGCGCCAACGCCATGCCGACTACGCGCCCGTCGTCGTCCAGCCAGATCGCCGCAATGGGGAAAAAGACGAAGAACATGTGGATCGCCGCCCCGCTGACAGAAGCGCGGCGAAACACGAAAAGCAGCCCCTCATCGTCCGGCAGCGACCGCCGGAGCATCAGGCCGCGAAAGTGGCACCAGAAGCTCTGGCACCATCGCGCGCGGGCCAGCACTACCTCGCCCGTGCTGGCCCGCTGGATCACACGCATCTGACCCATCTCATTGCGGCAGGCGCAGCACCTGCCCCGCAAAGATCAGGTTCGTATTGTAGATGCCGTTGTAACGCGCCAACTGGTCTACCGTCAGACCATAGCGCAGCGCAATGCGATACAGGTTTTCGCCGGGCTGCACCACATGGGTGGCGGGACGAATGGGTTCTGGCAACGTCGGCGGCTGAGTTGGGGCCGGCGCTGGCTGGGTGGGAACGGGCACCGCCGCGCCGGGTACGCGCAACACCTGTCCCGCGTAGATCAGGTCCGGGTTCAGGATATTGTTCAACTGGGCCAGCGCAGCCACCGTCGTGTTGAAGCGAGCAGCAATGGCCGAGAGCGTGTCACCGCGCACGACCGTATACGTCCCATAGGTGGGCACGTCGCCTGTCCCGCCCGAACCGTCCGGGAGCTGCGTGGGTGCCGCCGTTGGAAGCTGCGGCACAGGCGTGAACGTAGAGGGCGCGGAGAACTGGTCGCGCACGGGCACAACGAGCACCTGACCAATGTTGATCAGTCCGCTGGCCGGCAGGTCGTTCACCTGGATGATCGCGGCGACCGTGCTGTTGAACTGGCGAGCGATGCCCCACACCGTATCCCCGGCCTTGACTGTATAGAGGATTGTGCTGGTGAATTCAGGCGGGATGACCGGCGTGGCCGT